>JABLXR010000017.1 GCA_013178015.1 Anaerolineae bacterium | reverse complement strand
GAGCGGGAGACACGGAGGTGCGGGGTGGCGGGGGCTACGGCCGGGCGTTACCCCCTGGGAGGGCTGAGAGCTTGCCCTGAGCCTTTCGAGAGGGTAGGCCTTGCGCCGACGCACCCCGATACACGTGGTGTGTCCGCGTAGGCGGGCATTCGGCCGCCGGGCCGTCTAGCCCCGAATTCCATTCGACGACCTCTCTGACCTGTCCTACTCTGCCCTGGTGTCGTATCATCCTCGCACGCCTATCACAGGAGATGCTTCGATGCGATCTAATGCCACCTTGCGCCGCCTGACCGAGGGAATGCCTGCCTTGGGCGTGGTCTGCACCACGGGCTCGTCCCTCGTGGCCCAGTCTCTCTCCCAGGCCGGATTCGACTTCGTGTTGGTGGACTGTCAGCACGGGGCCTGGGAGCTCAACGAGGCGATGGACGCCTTCGCCAAGATAAGCCTCGGGCCGGCCACGCCCATGGCGCGGGTGCACCGCAACGACTTCTACGACATCGGCCGGCTGCTCGACCGCGGCGCTCTGGGCATCGTGGTCCCCATGGTAAACACCCGGGCAGAGGCCGAGGCGGCGGCCTTCGCCATGCGCTACCCGCCTCGGGGCGGACGCTCCATGGGTGCCTTCTCGGTGGACTACTACGAGGCACCCAACTACGTCCGCTGGGCCGACGACCAGGTCTTCCTGGCAGTCCAGATCGAGACGGCCACCGGCCTGGAGAACGTGGATGAGATCATGGCGGTGGAGGGAGTGGACGGGTGCTGGATCGGGCCCAACGATCTGGCTGCCACCATGGGGCTGGACCTGTCCGAGGCAGGAGACCGCCGTCGCCACGAGGAGGCCATCATGCGGGTGCTGGCCGCCTGCCGGCATGCCGGGAAGATCCCCGGCATCTACGGTGGCGACGACCCTGCCTACTGGATCGAGAAGGGTTTCCTCTTCGTCACTACCACCACCGACCTGGTGATCATAGACCGGGCCATGCGCGATCTGGTACGCCGGGTGCGAGGGGAGTAGGGCCAGCGGCACCCTCAGCCGTCGGCTTCCGACTGCTGCCCCTGCTCTTGGGGAGTGCGAGAAGGGGGACTTGGCGGAGGGGCTCTCGCTGTTGGACGCGGTTTGACTTCGACTGCCGCACTCGCATACCCTTCTTTGCAGGTGTTAGTGAGCGACGGCAAGCACAGGTGGTTGGTCGGTGACGGAGTGCAGGGTATGAGTCAGGGAGCTGCAGTGGGGACGGCAGATGTGGCACCCCACGTCGGGGCGCTGCGGCGCCTCGGTCGCTTCTTGCTCCTCGTGCACGAGGGTGGATCTTCCCGCTTCTGGGAGCTGGATGCTCTGCGAGGCATCCCCATCGTTATGATGATCGTCTTCCACCTAGCCTACGACCTGGTGATGTTCGGCTTCATTTCGGGAGAGCCCTTCGAGGGCAAGTGGCGGCCCGCCTCGAGTGTTATCGTGGTTCAGTTCGTCTTCCTGGCCGGGATGGCCCTGGCCCTAGCCGACCAGCGGGGTCGCCGGACCCGGAGCGCCGCCGAGCTTCGGGCGCGGCACCTCTCTCGCGGGCTCAAGCTCATAGGTTGGGGGCTGACCATCACCGCCGTCACCTGGCTGTACTTCGGGCAGCCCGTGGTGGTCTTCGGCATCCTGCAGCTGATTGGTACCGCCACGCTGGTGAGCACCCTGGTCTTGGGCTGGGGCTACTACGCCCTGATACCGGGGCTGGCCGCCACCTCTGTTGGCGTCTATCTGACCACCGTGCAGGGCGCTGACCCGCGGCTGGGCTGGTTCGGGGTAGGGCCGCCACCTCCGGCCCAGCTGGACTTCTTCCCCTTTCTCCCCTGGGTCGGAGTGATGATCCTGGGTACCGTGGCCGGGCGCTACCTGTATCCAGGGGGTGCCCCTCGCTTCCGCCTGCCCGATTGGAGCGGGAAGCCGGTGCTGCGTCCGCTGATCTGGATGGGTGCGCACTCTCTGCCGGTGTACCTTGCCCACCAGCCCCTGCTGATCGCGGTGCTACTGCTGGCGCTACGGATGTGACTGCAGAGATCGCGGAGACCACAGAGAAGAGAAGGTGAAGAAACGGAGCCGCAGTTAGTTCCTCCTTGACGGAGTTCGCTCGGAGACGGCGTAGCTCGTCAGGGGACTCGATTCGGTAGAGGTTGCGCTTACATACCCGATGTTTCTTCTCTGCGGTCTCAGCGATCTCAGCGGTGAAATCTCCACAATGTGAGGTTGACCAAATGGCTGACAAGGTTAGGAAGACTGACGAGGAATGGCGGGAGCAGTTGACTGCGGAGCAGTATCGAGTCACGCGGCAGGCGGGCACGGAACCGCCTTTCACCGGTGAGTACTGGGACCACCACGAGGAGGGCCACTACGTGTGCGTGTGCTGCGGCAACCGTCTGTTCCGCTCCGAGGCGAAGTTCGAGTCGGGCACAGGGTGGCCCAGCTTCACGGCGCCCGAGCACGAGCAGGCGGTGAGCGAGCGGGCCGATCGCAGCCACGGCATGGTACGCACCGAGGTAGTGTGCCAGGTCTGCGACGCCCACTTGGGGCATGTGTTCACGGACGGGCCCCGGCCCACCGGTCTGCGCTACTGCATCAATTCGGCGGCCCTGCGCTTCTTGCCTCAGGAGGAGGCTGGGGAAGAGGAGGGCGAGTGATCCCGACCCGGCCTGGTTGAGGCGCACCCCACCGGCGCGGGCACACGAGGCGCAGGAACGGGATCGCTAGCCACAGCTTCGCTGCATGTGGTTGTGCCTGCCAGGGGCAGGCCGCGGTGGTCGGCCGCTAGTTCAGTGTGCAATCACCTTCGGCGACTGTGGCCCTGGCTGGCCGGCAGCAGAAGGGTGAGAACCAGGTGACATTAGGCTGGCTCCGCCCCGATCAGGCGGAGTGCCTACCGCGACGAGAGGAGGCCAGCCAGTCGCTGCGAGCGCAGGGGCGGTCCTCACCGTCCCGGGTCCCTCTCTGGCAGAGAGAGTGGCTACTTCCGATGCTGGCGAGGGAGCCGACGGTGCCTCAAGTGGTGAGGGCGAACCCCGGCCTGCTACTGGGTTGATTGGAGCCTTCTGGCCCAGTGGGCGGCCCGTTCGAGCTCGCCGTCTCGCAATGGCCCTTCCCGGTCCAGCACAATGAATCCCTCTGGCGGAGCGATGAGCTCCCCTCCCTTGGCCGCAAGGCGGTTGGCGATGGGCTTGGCCGCGTAGCCGAAGATGCTCATCAGGGGCCGCAATATGAGGCCACCGAAGCCCTTCACCTCGCTGGGGTCGATCCTGGTGTCGAAGGCGGCCACCTTCACTCCCTGAAGGGCGTTATCCGGGATGGCCTTGAGCAGGTCGGTGGTCGCGGGGGTGGGCCTGAAACCGTGGGTGGGAGAGCCGACGATCAGCAGGTCCACGCCCGTCAGTTGCTCCGGCTTCACATTGCTGACCCGAACCACATCGGTTGCGCCCAGGGTTTCTCCGATCGCCCGCGCGATCTTCTCCGTATTGCCGAACCTCGAGTCGTAGACCACCAAGGTACTCATTGCCACTCGCCTCCCGCTCTTGCAGTCGTGTTTCTGACCGATTCCGCCGGGCGCATTCTCTTGATGGCGCTGAATGCGCGACCGGTGTGCCGCAGCGACATCCGGCCCATTGTCGGGCAGGCAGCGATTCCTGCCAAGGCGGCCCTAGCGGACGGTAGGCGCCAGGAAGTGGAGAGCGTTGAAGCGCTCGAACGCTCGGGGGAAGTCCTCGGCCTCGAAAGTCACCGTCCGACCGTCCACTCGGGAGACGAAGTCGAGGTGTTCCACCGCGTCGGCGAATTCGGGCAGGGTGAAGGTCAGGCTGACGGCGATTGGGCCGGCGACGACGAAGGGTGCAAAGCTCCCAGCGTGCCGGACCGCGTCGGCCGCCGACCGTTCGATCCGGGAGCGCGCTGCGGCCAGGGGCAGACATCGGGCGGCGAAACGGCTGACCCCCTCTTTCACCGGCACCGTGATCACGTCCCCCAGCAGGGCTGTCGCCTCCTCGCAGGCGGCCTGGTCGCCGCAGACGAGGCCCACCGGGACGCCGAAGTGCCCGCACAGGGCGGCGTCGGTGCCGATCTCGCCCATCTCGATGCCGTTGAAGCTGAGGGAGAAGACGCCGTTGGAAAAGGTATGGGCCATGACGCCGTGCCGCGTGCCCGCCCGGGAGTGGTAGCCGACGAACAGGGCCAAGTCGAAGGAGCCGTCCACCCCTGCCATGTGGTTGAGGGGCTTGGGCTGGCCCGCCATGTAGGTCACTCGGGGGTCGAGAGCCTCCGGCAGCAGGTTGCGCATGCCGCCGTGGCTCTGAGCGGCGAGGACCTCGGTGGCGCCGCCGGCGAAGGCACCTCGGGCGGCGGCGTTGACCTCCTCGGTCATGAGCCGGCGCATCAGCTCCTCCTCGGAGCTATCCCATTGCACCAGCCCGGCGAGTCCTTCCATGTCGGCGGCAATGAGAACCTTCATCGTCCCTCCCGTCCGGGAGTATAGCCGAGTCGGCTGGCGCAGCCTAGGTCCACTCGGCCTGGTCCGGAATCGTGCGGCCGGCGAGGGGGTGGGCAGCGGCAGGCCGGGCTGACTACGGTGGTGTGCAAGGCACCGGCCAGTCCCGTACAGCTGAAGAGCCCGCAAGATGCGGCGCCCTGCTCTCGACCAGCGTCCCGTACACTGGGGCCCTTTGGCGCAGTTCTGACGGCTCAGCGGCGAGATGGTGCTTCGTGACCGCTTCCCCAAAACGGCCCGTTGTCGGGCGATCATATGCCGTGGGAGATCGATCCATGGGAGGAACGAAGCGTTCGCGTAGGGACTCCCTGAGGGTGCGGTAGTGGTCGGCGCCGGGGTTCCCGCCGCCAGCACGAGCTGCAACTGGAGGCCCCCCGAGGCACCGGGTCTGGCTGGAAACGGCACCGAGATCGGGGTAGACCGCGGTAGTTACAGCTGGAGGGCGCCTCTAGCCACCGGGTGTGGGCCTACCGCAAGGCCGCCTGGGCTGTGCCCGAGGCGACCCAGAGGGTGGCTGAGATGCGCCGGATGCGAGGGGAGGCCGGGCTGCCCGCACTGCCCTGGCTCGGCGCCGGGCTGGCCGGCCACGTCGCCCGCTTTCTGGGCCTGGGGGCACCGGAGCGAGAGGGTTGGTGGTGGGGGGTGCCGGAGTGAGGGCAGTAGAGGGGCGATTGGCGGAACGCTCTGGATCGGGCGCGAGGACGGCGCCGCTACTACCTGGCCCACGTCTGCCCAAGCCCCGGCTTGCATCCGCAAGCTGCCACATGGTGGGCGGGGGAGTCACATGGCTGCGGAAGATGTTCGCATCGAGCCCATGAGCGAGGACTTCATCCTCTGGCGCTGCCTCCACGATGGCCCCCTATCGAAGACAGGCATCGAGAGGGTGCCACCTGATGGTACCGGGCCCGGAGCGCTGCAATGGGGGCGACACCACGAGGTGAACGTTCCCTTACTGCGGAAGATCATCAGGACCTATGGCTCCTGCGCCATGTTGGCACGGGATGGGGAAGAGGTCGTGGGCTTCTTGCGGTTCTACCCCAAGGCTCTCTTCGCACTGGATGGGGCCGGCCACATGTGTCTCCAGCAAGCCTATCCGGCGGGTCCATCGGAGGTGCTGGTGGAGCAGCCCTTCCCCACTTTGGCGGACATGGGAGACAGGACCTTGTCCGTCCACTGCATGATGACTGGGTCGCCGAAGCAAGAGCACAACCCGTACCAGCGAAAGGGCATCGCCACCAGGATGGTGCAGTCGTTGGTTCCGTGGGCCCAGGCGCAGGGATGGGAGGCGATAGAGGCTACAGCCTACGAGGACCTGGATCTTGTGTATGCCATCACCGGACAGGCGGGCAGACGCTTCTGGAAGAGATTGGGCTTCCGGGTGACTGCACGGGACCGCTTGTGTATCGAGGGCTACGATGAATTCGTGCGCACCATGCGCGAGCAGGCCGACGCTGCCGGCCTGAAGCCGGACGATGCCCAGAACCAGTACACCTTGCGTCTCGAGCTGTGAGCGAGAGGGCACAGCAGACAGGAAGAGGGTAGCAGAGGCAAGCACGACACCCTCCTTCGGCAGCCGCCGGGGGCGTCAGTGCTAGCGGTGCCGCGGGGAGCCGGCAACCCCGTCGAGTAGGAGGGGCTGTTCTGCCCGCGCCTGGGAGGGAGCGGGGTCGAAACCCACCCATTCTATGCCGGCCACGCCATGGAAACGCCGGGCCATCACCTCCAGCGCCGCCGGGTTGTCGTCAACGAGGACGAACCGCCGGCCGAGCTCCAGGCAGGCTGCTCCGGTAGTGCCGCTTCCGGCGAAGAAATCCAGGACCAGGTCGCCGGTGTTCGAGGAAGCCTGGACGATTCGCCTCAGTATCCCCAGGGGTTTCTGAGTCGGGTACCCCGTTCTCTCCGACCCGCTGGTGGGTACTATGGTATGCCACCAGGTGTCAGTAGGGAGCTTGCCCCGGCTAGCCTTCTCCGGCCCCACTAGCCTGGGGGCCAGGTAGGGGATGCGCTCGATAGCGTCGGCGTTGAAAACGTATCGGCCAGGGTCCTTCACGTAGACCAGGATGTTGTCGTGCTTAGGGGGCCATCGTCTGGTGGTGCGCCCTCCGTAGTCATAGGCCCAGATGACCTCGTTTAGGAAGCACTCGCGCCCGAATATCTGATCCAGCAGGACCTTGCAGTAGTGGACCTCACGGTAGTCTATGTGAAAGTACAGGGTACCGTGCAAGGCCAGGACGCGGTGTGCTTGCTGAAGCCTGGGCTCCAGGAAGGCGAGGTAGTCGTCGAAGACGTCGGCGAATGACTGTGAGCCCAGCCGGGTGGTGCGGTAGCGCCGCCCCTGGAACCCGGTGCGGTCGCCGTTGTCGGAACGGGCGGTCTTGATCCGGGTTCGGGCCTGGGTCCTGCCGGTGTTGAAGGGCGGGTCAATGTAGATCAGATCGGCGAACGCGTCGGGGAAGTCCTTCAGGATGGGCAGGTTATCACCGAAGTAGATGCGGCCGGTGGCCACACTGCCCATCCTCTCGTTGGGGGGTGCGGCCTGGAAGCGGTGACCGGTCACCTGGCGCCGGACCCGAATGCGGAGCCCGGTACCTCACGGGCGCGCAGGCCCGAAATGCCCCTGGGGACGGCCCGGAGCCGGCCAGAAGCGCTGCCAGGCCGTCCGTGTGGCGAGCAGGACATGGCCTCTAGCCTTCCCTTCCCTGCACCTTCGCCCAGGTGTCACGCAGGGGCACGGTACGGTTGAACACCAGCGCTCCTGGTCGGGAGTCCTTGCTGTCCGCGCAGAAGTAGCCCTGGCGTTCGAACTGGTAGCGGCTGCCGGGCTCGGCGCCTGCGAGGAAGGGCTCCACCTTGCAGCCCCGCAGCACCTCGAGGGAGTTGGGGTTGACGTAGTCCGTGAAGCGCTTGCCCTCCTCTACGTCGCTGGGGTCCTCTTTGGTGAATAGCCGGTCGTACAGCCGTACCTCCGCGTCCAGGGCGTGTTCGGCCGAGACCCAGTGCAGGGTAGCGCGGACCTTGCGACCGTCGGGAGCGTCGCCACCTCGGGTGGCCGGGTCGTACGTGCAGCGCACCTCCACCACCTCTCCGTTCTCGTCCTTGACCACGCCGGTGCAGGTGACGAAGTAGGCGTAGCGCAGCCTCACCTCGCGTCCGGGCGCCAGGCGGTAGAACTTCTTGGGCGGCTCCTCCATGAAGTCTTCCCGCTCTATGTAGAGCACGCGGGAGAAGGGGACCTTGCGTGTCCCCATGGACTGGTCTTCAGGGTTGTTGATGGCCTCGATGTACTCCACCTGGCCCTCGGGGTAGTTCTCGATCACCAGTCGCAAAGGCCGGAGCACAGCCATGACCCGCTGGGCCCTTCGGTTCAGGTCCTCGCGCAGGCAGTGCTCCAGCAGGGCCACGTCCACCGTGCTGTTGACCCGGGGCACTCCCGTCCGGTCGGCGAAGTCCCGGATGGACTCAGGGGTGTAACCCCGGCGGCGCAACCCGGATAGGGTGGGCATCCGAGGGTCGTCCCAGCCGTCCACGTAGCCCTCGCGCACCAGCTCGGCTAGGTACCGCTTGCTGACCACGGTGTAGGTGAGGCTAGTCCGACCGAACTCGATCTGGCGGGGGTGGTGGATGCCGAGCTGATCCAGGAACCAGTCGTAGAGGGGCCGGTGGTCGGCGTACTCCAGGCTGCAGAGAGAATGGGTGATGCCTTCTATGGAGTCGCACTGTCCGTGGGCCCAGTCGTACATAGGGTAGATGCGCCACTTGTCGCCGGTGCGGTGGTGGGTGGCGTGCAGGATGCGGTACATTACCGGATCGCGCAGGTTGATGTTCCCCGACGACATGTCTATCTTGGCCCGAAGCGTGCGCGAGCCTTCCGGAAACTCGCCCTTGCGCATGCGCTCGAAGAGGTCCAGGTTCTCCTCCACGGAGCGGTTGCGGTAGGGGCTCTCCCTGCCTGGCTCGGTGAGGGTGCCGCGGTACTCTCGTACCTCGTCCGGGCTCAGATCATCTACGTACGCCTTGCCCTCCTTGATGAGCTGGACAGCCCACTGGTAGAGCTGCTCGAAGTAGTCGGAGGCGTAGAAGAGGCGGTCGCCCCAGTCGAACCCCAGCCAGCGGACGTCCTCGATCTGGGCGTCCACGAACTCCTGCTCTTCTTTGATAGGGTTGGTGTCGTCGAAGCGGAAGTTGCACAGGCCGCCAAATTCCTCGGCGATGCTGAAGTTGAGGCAGATAGCCTTAGCGTGGCCGATGTGGAGGTACCCGTTGGGCTCGGGGGGCCAGCGGGTATGCACCCGGCCGCCGAACCGGCCGGAGCGGATGTCCTCCATGATCGCCTCGCGGATGAAGTCGGTGGGGTGCTCGGGCATGGGCTCCGCCACCTTCCTTTCCTCTGCTCTGTCCTCCATCTATGCCTTCTCCCAATGGGCCGCGAACCTCGGGGAATACCTCGGACCGGTCTCGCCTAGGGTGCCGCCCGCCTGGAGCACCCACGCTGCAGCGGCGCCTGGGGCAGCACCGTGCCGGCAGGGCCCCTCCCCGCGCTGGTTGCTCACCCCCTGAGGATAGCACGAACGGGCCCCCTGGCATAGCCGGACCCTGGCCGACCTCGTTCGGGCCGCTGGCCTGGTAGGCGAGCCCCACTGGCGCTCCTTGCTGCCGTGGCGATCGGGCGATTGACATCAGTGCAGTCTCCGGCCTATCGTCCCCAGGATGGGGTAGGCCGGGCAACGGCCCACCGGAGGTGACGCTGGCGATGGGACTCGACCTGCCGAAGACGGTTCTGGGACGCACTGGTCTGGTGGTGACCCGCCTGGGCATAGGCGGCGGCTACTGCGATTCGGCGGACGGGTACCGGGCCGCCCTGGATACAGGCGCCAACTACGTGGACACCGCCCGAGCCTACCACGACGGAAGGGATGAGAGGATCATCGGCCAGGCCATCGCGGGCCGCCGGGACGACCTCGTCATCGCCACCAAGACTATGCAGCGCGATGCCACCGGCGCCAGGGCAGACCTGGAGGCATCTCTCAGGGGGCTCCAGGTGGACTGCATTGATGTTTGGCAGCTCCACTTCGTGAATACGGCCTCCGATCGGGAGCGCGTGCTGGCGCCCGGCGGTGCCCTGGAGGCGGCTCTGAAGGCGCGCGATGAGGGCCTGATCCGCTACATCGGGGTCACCGGGCACGACTGGGTTGAGGTGGGCAAGAACGTAGCGACGGGCCACTTTGACACCGTGCTCTGCTGGTACAACTGCGCCATGAAGGAGCCGGAGACGCTGGTGTTCCCCGAGGCCAGGAGGCAGGGCACCGGGGTGGTGATCATGCAGGCCACCCGGGTGGATAAGCTGTTCAGCGACACGGGGGATCCGGCACCGGAGGACTTCTACCGCTACGTGCTCACCTCCGACGCCGTGGGCGTAGTGCTGGTGGGCCTGCGGGACGTTACTCTCTTCCAGCGAGTGGTCCGAGCGGTGGCGGAGCGGCCGACGCTGACCGCGGAAGAGAAGGCGGTGCTGGAGGAGTATGGGGCCCGGATGCGCGCCGAGGGGCGGCTGGAGTCGGACTGATCTGGCGAAGACGAGGCCTCGAAGCCGGGTCTGAGCGCCGGATGCTCGCCATGCATTCTTGACCATTCGGTGGTATGCTTCAGGTCAACAGGTCATAATGACTCAATAGCTGGGGGTGTAAATGGTGACCATCAATGTGGCTGAGGCGAAAGCCCGTTTCTCTGAGCTACTCAGCCGGGCGGCAGCTGGCGAGAGATTCGTGATCAAGCGCCGAGAGCGCCCGGTGGCCGCGCTTGTCGGAGTGGCGGACCTAGACCGCCTGGAGCGGACACCGCACACTGCGCTCCGGCTGGCTCGGGCATTGGGCCAGGAGGAAGCCATACTGGAGAAGATTGAGCGGGGCGAGCTGCACCCGGCAATGGCCGCCTTCGGCCTGTGGCGGGACGAGGAGGACCTGGCGAACCTGGCAGAGGAGATCGCTGCGGGGCGCGACAAACCGAGTACCCGTCCCAGTGTCAACCTGTGAAGATCCTTGACAGCGATCACTGTGTGGCGATTCTGCGCTCACAGCTGGACTTGACCGAACACATGGGGGCGGGCGAAGAGCTGGCCATCACAGCTGTCGCAGTCGGCGAGCTGATACACGGGGCAGCCAAGTCGCGGCATGCCGTCGAGAACCTGGCTCGTGTTGATACGCTGCTTGCCGCCGTGACGGTTCTGCCGTTTGACGAGTGGTCGGCGCGTAGGTTCGGTCTGCTCAAGGCCCAGCTCAAGCAGGCCGGCCAGGCCATCGGTGACATTGACCTGCTGATCGCCAGCATTGCTCTCGACCGTGAAGGCACACTGGTGACCCACAATACGAGGCACTTCTCCCGGCTAGTCGGCGCGGCAGGTCTGATACTGGAGGACTGGCTTGAGTAGGAGGTGGCCGCCCGTCAGCGCCGGGGACCAAGTGGCCCGGTACTACGATGACAACCTGCAGCGGGAGAGGGCCCGCCTCAGCGAGAGCTTCTACAACCACTTGGAGAAGCGCCTCGTGTTGCACCTGGTGGACCGGTACTTCGCCGCCGGAGGAAGACTCCTCGACGTAGGCGGTGGTCCCGGCAGCTACTCGCAGGACTTCCTCGACCGTGGCTTCGATATCACCCTGGTGGACATCTCACCCAGGGCGGTAGAGTGCGCTCAGGAGCAGTACGGGGGACACCCTCGCTTCCGTGCCCTGGTCTTGGATGCTACGGAGGTGGTGTCGCTGGGAAGAGAGTCCTTCGACGCCGTCCTGAGCAATGGGCCGTTCTATCACCTCATCAGACGGTCAGATCGCGACCGCGCCGCCCAGGCCACGTGGCAGGTGCTCAAACCGGGAGGCCGGATCATCGCCGCCGCTCTGACCGTCTACAGCTTCATCAGGGGCTTGCTGACCTGGGAGAAGCACGACCGCTTCCTCAGCGACGAAGTGCCCTGCAATCCCCGAGTGGATGGACTATGGAGCGACAGGTGCGACGAGCATGACGTCATCAGCCCCTATCGCACCAGGCCGGAGCCTTTTCGGAGGTTCTTCGAGCGACACGGCTTCCGGACCATGAGTATGGCAGCCTGCAAGGGCGTTCTCACCGGGCTGAAGAGCCTCGACGAGGCCCCAGAGGCGGTGCAGGAGAAAGCGGCGGCCCTGATGCTCGCCACCTGCGAGGACCCGGACACCCTCGGCCTCTCCGAGCACATCTTCTACGTGGGTGAGAAGGCCACGAGCGCGTAGTCTGCGTTGGCGTTGCTCGGAGGACCTAACGGCCGAGATTGCAGAGAAGAACGGAGTCACATCTAGCATCGAGGAGTTCGCGCCCCCAGACGCGATTCCCGTGGTGTGCGTGAAGGGGAGCAGCCTTCACCAGGCGCCCGTCCGAGACCGAGGTCGGCCTGCAATCGCGCAACATGCTTAATGTTGCTACATTTGTGCTTGCCGCTCCTTGTCCGTTGTCCGTGCCCATCAGCGGTCTATCCGCGTTCGTCAGTGTGCCATCTACTTGAGGGTCCCAGCAGTGAGCAGTCAGGCCGACATTCGTCCTAGAGTACTCCTAGCCGACGACGAGCCAGCCATCACCACCGAGCTCAGCCAGTTGCTGGAGCGGGCCGGCTTCCGCGTGTCTATCGCCGGGGACGGGGAGGAGGCCTTGCGCCAGGCCGAGAGCTTCTCTCCCGACGTGATCGTCCTCGACGTACTGATGCCCCGCCTGGACGGTCGGGAAGCCCTGCGCCGGCTCCGCCGCTCGGGCAACTGGACCCCGGTGATCCTGCTCACCCGGGTGGGAGCGGCGGGGGAGAGGGCCATGGCCCTGGAGGAGGGGGCCGACGACTACCTCAACAAGCCCTTCGAGCCCTTCGAGCTGGTAGCTCGCGTCCGGGCCGTCCTGCGCCGGAGCCGGCTGCAGGCCCAGCCCATCGCCGGAGCGGACTCGCTCCGGTGCGGGCCGGTGAGGCTGGACCGCCGTTCGCGCCGGCTGCTGATCGCAGGCCGGGAAAAGCCGGTCACCGCCCGGGCTCTGGCCCTGCTGGAATACATGATGCTTCATTCCGATGAGATGCTGAGTCGCGACAGGCTACTCGACGCCGTCTGGGGCTGGGACTATCCCGCCGGGACTCGCGCAGTGGACGCTCGCGTGGCCGAGCTCAGACGTGCGCTCGGGGACCGAGCGGACCTGATCGAGACGGTCGTGGGCGAAGGGTACCGCTTCGTGGGCCGGGTGGAGCGAGGGGAGTGAGGCGAGGGCTCTGGAGCGGTCTACCGCTGGTGATCGGGGTGCTGCTGTTTCTGGTCTGGCGGCGGGCGCCCCTGCCCGACCCGGTGCTGTTCGTCCGGGCCGACTTGGCCACCACTGTCCTTCTCATAGGGATGGCGGGCAGCGCCCTCTGGGGAGCGGTAGCTCTGGCGATTCGCTCCGTGAACCGACGCTGGTCGGGCGAAGTGGCGAACCTCCGGCGGGAGCAGGGCGAGGCTCATCGCCGCTTCGTGCGCCGCCTGGAGCACGAGTTGAAGAACCCGGTGACGGCCATCCGCGCCGGGTTGGCCAACCTCTCTCTGGTGACGGAGCCCGCGACGCCCGAGGGGCAGCCGCCGGGGATCGCCGCAGTGCGTTCCCAGGTGGACCGCCTGGCCCGCCTGGGCGCCGACCTGCGTAAGCTGGCCGACCTGGAGACCATCCCTCTAGAGCGAGAGCCGGTGGACTTGACCGAGCTTCTGCACCAGGTGCTGGAGGATGCCTCCGCCCGGCCGGGGGCTTCGGAGCGCCGGGTGCGCCTGAGCCTGCCGGAGGCGCCCTGGCCCTTGCCCTGCATTGCCGGGGATCATGACCTGCTTTTCCTGGCCTTCTACAACCTGGTGGACAATGCCCTCAAGTTCTCGCATCCGGGAGACACGGTGGAAGTGCGCGGGTTCGAGGATGGCCGCTGGGTAGTTGTGATCGTGGCCGACACCGGCCCCGGCATCGCGGCGGATGAGCTGCCGCACCTGGGCGAGGAGCTGTTTCGGGGGGCCAACGCCCGGGGCACGGAGGGCAGCGGGCTCGGTCTGGCCCTGGCGCGGGCCGTGGTGGCCCGGCACGGCGGCGACCTCTCGGTGAGCAGCCGGCCGGGCGAGGGGACGGCGGTTAGTGTGCGGCTGCCGGTGCACTAGCTCAGGCCGGGGTCACGTTGGAGGAGGTTCAGGGGTCAGTAGTGCCCTCTCCACTTCCTCGATCAGCATAGGCAGGTTGGGCCGCTCGAAGCTCAGGCCGGGAGCGGGGATGCGGTTGTGTCTGATGTCCGGCGGGACATGCTTGTGGTGAGGGTGGGTGCTGTCCAGGGAGGGGTCGTTGGGGTGGGGCTGAGGATCGTACCAGTACAGCCGCTCCTCCCCGCGGTAGACAGTGTAGGAGTAGTAGTGGATGCGTGCTTCGGCGAAGTCAACCTGCTCCACTACGCGCAGGCGAATGCCGCCCGCGAACAGGAGTTCGCCTCGGAGTACCGCCACCGTTGGTGACCGCGGCAGCAACACCAGAGTGGAGCTTTCGATCTCGGCAAAGCGCTCGCGTAGACCGTAGACGAAAGCGGCATAGGCACTCGGCGACGTCAGCACAGCAGTGCTCTGTCAGCAATTGCTCTCACCAGCGCCCTCAGCCGAGCGAAGACAGCACCGGTTCTTGCTTCTCGTGCACCAATTCACGGTACCGAGACTCCCGGGACAGCTTGGCGCGATAGAGCGCAGCCCACTCGCCAAACTCGTCAATCTGCTCGACATCCTCATCAGGGAGCTTGCCCTCGATGTAGAGCCGGTAGAAGTCCTGGGAGAGGACGCGGTACTTGACCTCGAAATGCTCCAGCTCCCGGTTGAGCACATGTATGTCTCGGATCAGCTCGTCTACAGTCATCTTCGCCTCGTGGATCACCATCAGCTGCTGGAGACCATTGTACACTAGGGGTGAGCGGCCCGCCTATCCCATGTGGGCGGTGGGCGCCGGTAGGTAGGGCAAGGCTGTTCCAGCACCCAGGGCGGCGGTGCCTGTTACTGCAGCCGATCTTCTGTAACCTGGTTGTTACGCAGCCGTCACGCGTCGGCTACACTGGAGCGCTAGAATGCCGGGCAAACGCCGCCGTAGCGGCCCGGAGGCAAATGTACCCATGATCGGAGGCAAAGGACGAAGACTGCTGTGCCTATTGGTGATTGTGTTGGCTGCCCTGGCATTGGGTGGCTGCGGCACGTACCTGGAGGTGGGGGTGATGCCGTCGCCCGGCGCAGAGACGCCCACCAGGGACACCGCTGCCGCAGCCACGATAGTCGCCCTGTCCACGGAGAAGGCCGAGTTGGCCCTTCGACTGACCGAGGCGGCAGCCCCTGCCGACATGCCCGCGCCCTCGCCCCTGGGTAAGCTCGCCTACGTTCAGGGAGGAGACATCTGGACCCGGGCGCTGCCCGATGGTGAGCCCCACAGGCTGACCCAAGACGGGCTCAACCGCGAGCCGCGGTGGTCGCGCTCAGGGGAGTGGCTGGCCTATCTTAAGGATGAGCAAAGCCTGCTCTGGATCATGCGCCGCGACGGGAGCGAAGGGCGCCAGGTGGCGGTCCTACCGGACGGCGTGTTCGCCTGGTCCCCGGTCGCGGACATGCTGGCATACGTTGATGGCCAAGGGCTCCACCTCATGTCGCCTGAGCAAGAAGGGTTCACCACACTGGTGCCCACCCAGCCCGTTGCGCCGCCCACACCCGATCCCAACACCGGGCTGGCTCAACCATCCATCAGACGCATCGCCTGGAGCCCAGATGGTGGCTGGGTGGCTTGCCAGTGGCATACTCAGCGTAAGGGAGAGCCACTTCTGGGGCAGGGCATCGGCATCGTGTCGGCGGACGGACGCGAAACCAGGTCGCTGGTCGAGGCCAGTGTCCCCGGGGAAGGAGAAGCC
The DNA here is from genome assembly GCA_013178015.1 of Anaerolineae bacterium. Taxonomy (NCBI): domain Bacteria; kingdom Bacillati; phylum Chloroflexota; class Anaerolineae; species Anaerolineae bacterium. The sequence continues at coordinate 97,524 of JABLXR010000017.1, read as the reverse complement.
ATCCTCGCCGGTTGGACCTCGGATGGCCGGTGGATCCTCTTCTGGCAGAGCCCCATGCTTTCCGCCTCCATACTGGCAGATGGTGTGCCCCTTTACGCTATCTTGGCGGAGGGCGGGGAGCCCCGGCAGGTGGTGGACACTATGCTGGCCTACGATGACTTCCTGTCCTTCGGGCCGGGGGCAGGCTCCCAGATCGCGGCGGTCGTGGGCGGCTACCGCGGGGCGTGGACGCAGAAGAGGATCTATGTGGTCAACGCCGAGAACGAGGAGGGGCTAGCCGTGACCGGGCCTGACCTGGCGGCGATATCTCCGGCCTGGGCCCCCGATGGGCATCGCTTGGCCTATGTAGCCATGCCCGACGAGGGGGACCTGGTGGGCGGAGACACTGCCCACGAGGGGCTGCTGCAGCGCCGCCTGTGGGTGCTCGATCTCCTCTCCAGCTCGTTCCCGATGGCGCTCACCGATGACGGCGACTACCGGGATGAACGTCCCCTCTGGTCCACTGGCGGCTCCCACATCCTCTTTGCCCGCCTGGACCGAGAGGACCGAGCCTCACTGTGGCTGATCCCTGCGCATGGCGGCGAGGCGGAACAGGTGGTGGAAGAGCTGACGCCGTCGCCCGGTTGGTTTGGCTACTACGGCCACATCGAGTGGGATGGGCTGTTTGACTGGTGGCAGCCACCGGCGCCGGTCAGTCCGGCTCCCGCCCCGGTAGTGACCCCGCCGGAGCGTGTCCCTCTCACTCCCACGCCGGCACCTGCCTCGATGCCGACCCCCACGCCGGTAGTGGTGACCCCTGGCGCCTCCATCACGCGGGTGCCCTCGACCCCCACCGCCGCTGCCCCTGGGGCCGCGACCGAGGGCCCGACAACCTACATCATCCAAGCCGGCGACACGCTGGGTCAGATTGCTGAGCGTCTGGGAGTGTCCCTCGATGCGCTGCTGGCCTACAACGGAATCACCGACGCCAGCAGCATCCAGGTGGGCCAGGTCATCAGGGTACCGCCACCCGACTACTTCCCTCCGGCCACGCCACCGCCGAGCATCACCCCGGTTTCCACCCCAGTTGCACTGGCCCCCGGAACCGAGGCCATCATTGACTGCGCCGACGTCTTCCCCGGCCTGCCGGGCTGCCTGCGGGCTGAGGCGCTGGCCGAGGGACTGCTCGCCTTCGTGGATCAACGCCCGTCGTTCTCCGGTCGGCCGGTGGTGGCCGATCTTGAGACCGGACGTACGGCCGTCTTGGGCGAGAGACCGGCCCGCCTCATCGGCTGGTCGCCCTCGGGGGAGCGTCTCCTGGTAGCCGAGGGGAGCCGCGCCTACCGTGTCTACCGCCGCGACGGCACCCCAGAGCAGAGCGTCAGCGAGGCACTTCAGGACCCATTCTGGGCCCCGGCGGAGGCTCTGCTCGGCTCGGAGGATTGGCTGGCGGTGCCTCGCGATGACGGCTCTCTCTGGGCTATCCCCTTCTTCGGCAACGCTACCGCCAGGGAGGTCCTATCGGCCGGGAGTCTGGGCGAGGAGGGGCGCGCGAAGGTGTTGTGGTCGGAGGATGGCAGGCTCGCCTGGACCCCTCACATGGACCAACTGGCCCGAGGCGGGCACTGGGCCCAGGACCTCTCCGTCCGCGGAGCCGAGCCCGGCACTGCGGTCACCACCCATCGCTTGAGCGACGACATCCGCGACGCCTACTACGAGTTGCTCGACTGGGTGCCGGGCACGAACCTGATCCTGGCGGGCAAGGGCCTGATGGCCGCGTCGCTCTGGGTGGATGGGGTGCCTCTGGTTACCATCAACGCGGATACGGGCCAGATTCGTGATCTCGGGGCCACCATGCTCCTGACGCCCGAAGCCTACGACTGGCATCCGACCGAGGCTGGCCTGTTGGCACTGGCCGAGGGGGGAGGGCGGTTCATCATGCAGAACAAGCGCCTGGCCCTGCTGGACGTGATCGGCGGCAACCTGCGCTACCTCACCGGCCCGGAGATGGCTGCCTTCGAGCCGGCCTGGTCCCCGGACGGCAACACCCTGGCCTACGTGGCCGGGCCTGCCTCATCCGAAGGGCGCGGAGAGGGCCCCGCCATGGAGGAGCTCCTCGAGGGCAGGGCCATCTACCTCCATGATGGGGATACACGGCGGCTAACCGATCCGGGCGAGGCGGTGGACGGATGGCCGCGGTGGTCGGCCGACGGCTCCCGGCTCCTGTACACTCGCCAGGCGGAGGGCCGTACCGACGTGCGCGTGGTGGCGCTGGATGGGTGGCTGGACGAGGTGCTCCTCACCGGCCTGGAGGACCCGACCTGCCACTATGGCGGCTGCGGGTGGTGGCAGATGCTGGCCTTCGTCACAGCCGACGAAGGCCAGCTTGACCTGGCGGCGTCGTCGGAGTCAGCCGAGACACAGGCCACTCGCCCGGGGTGGGAGGTGCACAGCAGTGTGGAGTTCCGCGTATCGTTCACCTACCCGGCTGAGTGGCAGCCTGTGGCCGGATACTATGGCGAGCGCCACGAAGGGGACACCGGTTTCTTCTCTGTGGGCGCCATGTCGGGCCAAGGCTGGACGATTGATGAGGTCTACAGGCTCGAGTCGGAGCACAAGCTGCGTCCCTATGGCACCGAACCGACCATAGAGAGCCTGCAGGTCCAGGGCCAGCAGGCGCGACTCATCTTGCCTTCGACTGACCAGCCGGAGGAGATGAAGGGCCAAGCGGCGGTGATCGTCGAGTACCCCGAGCCTGTGACCATCTCCGGCGGGACATACCGTTACTTCATCCTGTATGCGGACCAAGCTCACATACGTGAGATCGTCGAGAGCCTGAGATTCATGACCTTGCCATACTGAGTCCTGCATTCCCACGCCGCCGGAGGCAACGGCCCAGCATCGGGGAAGCTGTTGCGAGCCCCGATCCTGGGCTGTTACTGTCCCGGTTGCCTTCGGTGCTCTGGGGTGTTGTAATATGGCTATAGAGAATACGGTGCAACCAGGAGAGCGATCCATGGCCGAGGTGCGCGTGAGCATTGGCCGCGTGAAGAGAGACCTGTCCGAGCTGCTGAACCGGGTGGCCTACGGAGGCGAGAGGGTGGTCCTGACCTCTCGTGGCAAGGCTAAGGCGGTGCTGATCAGCGTGGACGACTATGACCGCCTGAAGAACCAGACCTCCGATGGCTCCAGTTGGCGGGCCTGGCTGGCAGAAAGCGAGAGGCTGAGTTCGGATATCCAGAGGCGACGGGGCGGCCAACCGCTGGATCTGGATGGGATCTGGACCCAGGCCCGGGCGGAGCTGGAGGAGCGCGATGGCCGACTCGGTGGTGATTGACGCCAGCTTCGCCTTCAGACTTCTGCTGCCAGGGCCGCGCCAGGCCTCGTGCCGCGAACTGATGGAACGCTGGCGAGGAGAAGGTAGCTCCTTGAGTGCACCCAGTCTCTGGATCTATGAGGTCACCTCTGCTCTGTGCAAGGCGGTGCACTTCGACCAACTGACCCGGGACGAGGGTCGTCGGGCACTGGCGCTGGCGCATTCCCTTGAGGTGCGACTGGTGGTTCCGGATGCCGGTCTCACCGGCAGCGCCTACGGCTGGACTCTGCGTCTCGGACGCGCGTCGGCCTACGACAGCTTCTACGTGGCCCTCGCCGAGCGGGCCGGGGCGGCCCTATGGAGTGCCGATCATAGACTGGTTGATGCCCTGGTGAACCACGGGGTGACCTGGGCGTACTGGATCGGAGGCGACGCGCCGTAGGCGCGGCAATGGCTGGCGGCTTAGGCGAGTCCCCGGCGCAGCCCACCTGCAGCGAACAGTCGTGGTCATGCTCCTCCCATCGTCAAGCCAGATCGCCCTGCCACAGCCGCCGCATCTCCTCACGCGTGGCTAACAGCTCCTCCAGCTTCCCCGCTGCCTCTACTCTTCTGTCCTTGAGCACGACGATGCAGTCGGCCCGACGGAGGGCCACCCGTCGGTGCGACACTGCCAGGCAGGTGGCGTCGCGGCGGCTGAAGAGCCTCTTCCACCCGAGGGCAGGGGCTACGCCAGGTCCGCTATCGTGGTCGGCAGGGGGCGCAGCTTCACGCCAGCTTCACCGCTGCGGCCATAGAGCACAGGCGGGCGGCACGCTGGTGGGCGCACCAAGCCCGCCAGGCGAAGGAGCAGACAGCCTAGAGAGGCCCTGCCACGATCCCGCTCCCATCCCCGGACAGACCTGTTTCCGGTCTGCCGCGCTGTCTCTCACCCCTCCTCAAGGGCGGATTCCAGCAGACTGCCCCAGGTGCGGGTAGCAGCGCACGTGGGCGTGCGCGCTCCTCGGGGTGTGTTGTTCCCCCAGGTGCGGTAGCAGCGCACGTGGGCGCGCGAACTCCTCCTGTTGCGAGGTGTCGTTCCTGTATGGCCCTTATCCCCATAAGGAGTCCGCGCGCCCACCCGCGGATCTGCTCGCCCGTGGGTTAGGCTAGCGTCTGGCCGTGAGCAGAAGCACCGCATCCAGCCCGAAGGGCGAGACGAAGGTGTAACGCCGGCCCCCTTGCACAGCCGGCGCGGTGGTGTGCTCGGCGGTGCGAGGGCAGAACCACTCCACCGCCACGGGGCCCGGTGCCGCCGACAGGTCCACCCAGACCTGGGCGTCATAGGGGGAGTACACCAGGTACACCTCGCCGGGAGCGGCCAGGCAGTACCCGGAGGAGGCCAGCTCCCCCTGCGGGCTCATCGAGTCGAGGGGCAGGCGCCGGGCGAAGCGCCGCGTGTGCCCCAGGTTGGCCCGCAGGAGCCCCCAGTCGGGGAAATTGCGGGTCATGAGCACGCTTCGGTCGTAGGCGCGGCGAGCGTCGTCGCTCCAGGAGGGAAGGGGCCCCCACGGGTCCATGAATATGGGGTTCATGCCCCGGAGAAAGCACTTCCAGGCCCACTGATAGGTGCCGCCCGTCCCCCAGATGTGGTCGGTGTCGGCGATTATCACCTTGGTGCCGTCGGCGGGTGGGGGGTCATACCGGTAGTCCTCACCGGGCCGGACGCTGGGAGAGATCCAGTCGGCGTTGCTGGCGAGCAGGATAGGGTTGTACCGCGGCCCGCCGTCGGAGGTCATGCCCACCGGATGCTGCTTAGGCTTTGTGCGTTCGTACTCGTGAACGTAGTCGACCATGTGGGAGTGCCAGGCCACCCCGGGCTCGTCGTCCTTGGTCTCGTTGATGATCTCGTAGAGGACGTGGTCCAGGTCGTTGACCGTGTCCACTACTTGGCGGATGTAGGCCTTCTGGTACTCGACCACCTCCGGTATGTCCAGGGTGTACACGCTGGGCTTGCCATCCCCATCGGGGTCGCCATCCACTCCGTTGACGTTGTTGTGGCTGTTGTAGGGGTGAGTGATCCAGGGGTCGCTCGCCGGCCGCGCGTTGCGCAGGCACCAGGCTTCGAAGAGCATGATGGAGACGTAGATGCCGCGCTCGCCCGCCTGGAGCACCCGCGAGCGCAAGCGGTCGAAGTAGGCCTGGTTCCACCGGCCCAGGTCGAACTTAGGCTTGCCATCTAGGGCCAGGCCGGGTCCGGTTCGGGCGTGGGGCAGGGGGTCGAAGTAGAGCTTATCTTCCGTCCAGGGGGCCATCTCGGTGTGGTCCCAGGTCCACAAGCGCATGAAGTTGTGGTCGTGGGCCTCCATGAAGTCCAGGTACTCCCGGTAGTCGAAGAGAGGATCGCCCTCCCGCCGGATGTCCACCAGGTTGGCCCAGGTGTGGGAGCCGGTAAGGTAGATGGCCTCACCCCGGTCGTCGGTAAAGTAGCGGGGGTTCGTCGGGCTCACCCGCAGGGGTCCGTGGAATGGCTTCGCTTCTCCCATCGTCGCTCCTCCTGGTGCTGTGTGTGTGCACCCCCCAGCCCAAGGCTGCTCCGCCTGCTACTTCCAGTCGGGCATGCTCAACAGCCTCACGATGTGCATGAAGGCGCGGGGCACGTGGAAGGGATCCTTCACTGGCAGGGCCACCACCTTGTCCACCGGGGTGTTGTCCCGGTTGCGGATGGACATCCACTCGCCCTCGGGGGCGGGGTAGGTAGCGAAGGTGTAGTCGTGTACCCGCCAGAACCACTCCCGCGCCCAGTCTGGCTGGTAGTAGTAGTGAGCCAGGAGAAGGGCGTACAGGGCCTCCGAGTGAACCCACCACAGCTTGGCGTCCCAGTCTTCCTGAAGCTTGTGGATCATGGGGTGGTCTTCCAGCCCCTGAGGGACAGGCCCACGCGGGCGGCCGCCCTCCATGTGGGCGAACTGGAACAGGCCCGGGTACTGGTCGTCCCAGCCCAGTTCGAGGGCACGGCGGATGGTCTGCACTGCCTCCGCCTTCATCTTCTCGTTCTCCGCCCCTTCGGCGTAGTGGAGCACGAACCACATGGACTCGAGGGTGTGCCCGGGGTTGATGTAGGTGCCGAGGAGATTGTTTCGCACGAGATTGTCCTGGCCCAGGAACTCGATCACGATGTCTCTGCCGGCCTGGCGGTGCTCGTACATCACCTGTCGGGCATACTCGCCGGCTCGCTCATGCAGGCGGACGCTCAGGCCGGGATCGAAGTCCTCGCAGGTCACGGCCAACTCTCGAGTGACCTCGAGCATGATCATGGGCACGCCGTGCTGCCGGTAGCCCTCGGGAGTGGGGTAAGGGTCGGTGCGGAAGGCACCGCGGGCCAGCCGGGCCTCGACCGATTCGTAGAGGCCCAAGGCGAACTGGAAGGCGCGCCGGTCCTGGGCGGCGCGGGCGTACTCGGAAAGGCCGTAGACGACGAAGCAGTCGGCGAAGGTACTGGTGTCGTAGGGCTCGTCGGGCCCGGCCTTTCTGGGGTTGCCCTGATCGTCCAGCAGGATGGGCTCGCCCTCGCGGCTGAGGATGAAGGCCACGTGGCCGTTGGGGAGCAGGGCGTGGTCCATGAGGAACTCCGCCCCGGAGCGGGCCAGCTGTAGGTACTGGGGCGCCTGGGGCAGGTGAGAGAACTGACAGGCCAGCCGGGCCCACACCCACACGAACCGACCCTGAGACCAGGTGAACTTGTGGGTGTGCAGGAGCTTGCCGCCGGAGTTGGAGAAGCCAGTGAAGTAGCCGCCATGCTCCCGGTCAATGCCTTTGTCCAGCCAGAAGGGCAACAGGTGGTTGAACAGGTGGTCCTGGTAGAACTGGCGCAGCTCTCCGGCTGTCCGAACGTCTAGCGCGCGTGTCTCGGGTGCCATAGCCGTCCTCGCACGGATGAATGGGCCGAAGCTCCGGCCTGCCTGAAACAATGCCTCATAATGGCCGTTCTGTCACCTGCGTGGCATTACTCTGCCTGAGTCGGGGGCGAAGCTCGTCCTGGGAAGCGATGTAGATGCCGGCTAGAATCAGCACTGCTCCTACCGCCGTGGAGCCGGCGACGCCTTCCCCGAAGATAAGGTAGGCGAGCAGGCCGGAGCCGATGGGCTCGGCCATGGTGACCATGGCCACGTAGGTGGCGGAGATGTGGCGCAGGGCCCAGTTGAGGGCGGAATGGCCCACCAGCTGAGATACGAGGGCCATGCCCAGCACCCACCCGTAACCGCGAAGGCTGAATCCAAGCAGCGGCTGCCGGGCGACCAGCGCCAGAAGCAGCAGGGTGGCCGCCGACAGGGCGTACACCGCTGCGGTGTAGGCCACCAGGGAACGTCCCGCTCGCACCCGGCGCCCGATCATCAGGTAGCCGGCCATCATGACCGCGCCAAAGAGGGCCAGCACGTCGCCGAGGAGGTGCAGGCTGCCCCGGCCCAGGTCGCCCCAGCCGATGGCAATGCTGCCGACGACGGCAACGGCGATGCCCGCGATCGTCCCTGCCCCGGGCCGCTCCCCCAGCAGCAGCCACGAGCCCAGGCCCACGAACACCGGTCCGGTGGTGACCAGCACCACGGAGCTGGCCACCGAGGTGTAGCGCAGAGAGGCTATCCAGGTCGCGAAGTGGAAGCCCAGGAAGGCTCCGGCCCCGGCCAGCAGTACCCACTCCCGGCCAGAAACGCGCCCGATCTCCTCCCGCCGAGTGGCCCACGCATAGGGGGATAGCAGCGCCGACGCTAGGATCAGCCGCCAGGCGGCGATGGCCAGCGAGGGCATGCCCTCGCCCTGCGCCAGCCGGATGAAGATGGCGGCGAAGGATATGGCCACCACCCCCGCGCCTAGGCTCAGGGCCAGGCCTAACGATCGAGAACTGACCACCCTCACTGCCTCCCTCCATGGTCCGCCGCGATGACTAACCTGGATGGGCTACCTGTGCGTTCAGTGTGCATGCGTGTCTGGTAGGTATTGGTCCACCATCGCCCCCGGTCGTATACTAGTACGATATGACTTCTGGAGGAGGTGTCCAGCTGTTCTCAAGCCGCACCCTCAATGTCCGCCTCAGCAGGCTCCTGCTGTTGCTCGGCCTGCTGGTGTTCTCACTTCTAATCGTCTCCGTTAGCATGAATCAGGAGAGTGACGTTATGGCAGCCGAACCCAGGCCTGAGACGAACGCGCCGCCCATAGATAGAGCCCAGCCCGCACAGGTGAAGACGGCCACCTTCGCTCTGGGCTGATTCTGGGGTCCCGACTCCCGGTTCGGGAGTATGGCCGGAGTGGTCCGCACCCGCGTGGGCTACGCCGGCGGCACCAAGCCGAACCCCACCTACTATGACCTCGGCGATCACAGTGAGACGGTCCAGGTGGACTACGATCCCGAGCGCGTCAGCTTCGAGCAACTGCTGGATGTGTTCTGGAGCAGCCACAACCCTTCGCGCCGGCCGTGGTCACGCCAGTATGCCTCCATCGCCTTCTACCAGGACGAGGACCAGAAACGGGCGATCCTCGAGTCGAAGGAGGGGCTGGAGCGCGCCTCTGGAGAGGGAATCTACACCGAAGTGAAGCCACTGGACCACTTCTACCTAGCCGAGGGCTACCATCAGAAGTACTTCCTGCGCAACACGCCAGAGATCATGCGGGAGTTCCAGGCCATGTACCCCGACGAGGCCGATATCGTGGACTCCACTGCCGCCGCCCGAGCCAACGGATACCTGGGCGGGTATGGGGAGGTCGAAGTGCTGCGCCAAGAGCTAAGCAGCTATGGCCTCTCGCCCCAGGCCAACCAGGCTCTGCTGGCCCTGGTGGGGCGCCGGGCGCGATAGGCTGAAGCCCGTCCAGCTACGCACCTGACCGCGCCGCCCACCTTGACAGCGCGCGGCGCGGTCACTATCCTCAGCGCGCGCCGGCCTCCTGACCGGTGGGGGAGGCAGGCGCCAGGGATCCCCACTCCAAGGAAGAGTACCATGCCACCAGCCACGTTGCGCTGCAGGCGGGCATTCCTGATTCTCGCCGGGTTGGTGCCGGGGCACCTCCTGGCCGGCTGTGGTGGGAGCACACCGGATGCGGGTGTACAGGCCACTCAGGCCGCCCGCATCCGCGCCACCGCCTACCCGGAGATCGCTACCCCGACTCAGGGAGAGAGCAGCATGCCCGCGCCTAAGCAGTGGACCAGCCCGCCCCCGATGACCATCGACACGGCAAAGACCTACTTCGCCACTCTCAAGACGGAGAAGGGGGACATCCGGGTGGAGCTGTTCGCGGATTGGGCGCCTAAGACGGTCAACAACTTCGTCTTCCTGGCCCGCGAGGGCTTCTACGACAACACCACTTTCCACCGGGTGCTGGCGGACTTCATGGCCCAGGGGGGCGACCCGACCGGCACCGGGAGCGGCGGCCCCGGTTACCGCTTCGAGGATGAGATAGACCCCGGTCTTGCCTTCGATGAGCCCGGTCTGCTGGCCATGGCCAACGCCGGGGCCAACACTAACGGCAGCCAGTTCTTCATCACCTTCGTTCCCACGCCCTGGCTCAACGGGGCCCACACCATCTTCGGCAGAGTGGTGGAGGGGATGGATGTAGCTCTGTCCCTGCGGTTGCGGGATCCGCGCGAGAACCCCTCCTACCCGGGCGATACCCTCTTCACAGTGGAGATCGAGGAGGAGTAGGGCGCAGTCCAGCCTGCCCCCATCGAGTCCCGTCGGTGCGCGGGTGGTCAGGTGGGTCCAGAGCACCGGTCCAGCAGTCACTGCCCCGCTGCTAGCCACGGGGCTTGTGTCATGCTGAACGTAGTGAAGCATCTCCAGCCCACTCGAGAAGGCCTCTCAGATAGTCACTGCCCTGTCGCTAGCCACGGAGCTTGTGTCATGCTGAACGTAGTGAAGCATCTCCAGCCCACTCGAATAGGCGTCTAGGGATCACGGGAGATGCTTCACTTCGCGAACAGACGCTCCATGCAGCATAGCGACCCATAGTCGGCCGGTGTTCTAGCGGAACGCCTGGGCCAGTTCCCGCGTCAGCTGCAGGTACAGATCACCGTACTGCACGCTGGGCTCGACGTAGGTGCCCTCCACCCATTCGTTGAAGCTCTGGACCAGGAGCCAATCGGGGTTGCTGGCTACGGCAGCGTCGTAAGTGGCTCGGTAGAAGGCACCACCCTCGCGGTCACGGTACTGGGCCCCGGACGGCACCCGCACGTCGGATTTGCAGCCGGCGTGCCGGTCGTCGTAGCCGGGGGAGATGGTCCCCACCCAGAGCTTGGGCTGTCCGGCGGATGCCTCGGCCTGCCGGACGGCCTCGGCCCACCGGCCGGCCTTGAGGTAGGCGGCCGGGTCGCTGGCATGCGTTATCTTGTAGACGTAGAGCCCGTCGAAGACGGAAAGGTAAGACGGGTCCAGCCCCTCGGCGATCCACCAGGTGTCGCGGTGGGGATCCACCCGGTCGCGGATCTCTTGCCACGCTGCCTGCGGGCTCGAGCCCCCGGTGGGCACGCGGTACATGTCGGAGAAGAAGATCACCGGCTTGCCCTCCAGCCGGAGGAAGTTGGGGTGGGTCCCGTAGCTGGCGATGATGTGGCTGAGGGCGTCAGCCACGTTGTCCTTGGTGGGGGCCGGCGATCCGTGCCAGATGTGGCGCAAGAAGACCACCGAGGACTGGAAGCCCGTCCCCTGGGACTGCTCCAAGAGGCGCGACATGTTGGCGTCGGTCCGATCGCCGGGGGCGAACCAGTGCAGGAGGAACCCGTCTATGCCCGCTTCGATGGCCATGCGGACGTGCCGGCCGATGGCGCCCGGATCGTCTGAGTGATAGGGCTCCAGTGGCCGGTCGCCCCCGCTGATGTTGCAGCCGTCCCAGCTATCGGAGTCGTACCAGGCGAGATAGCTGGCCAGGACCAGCCGGGGAACCTGTGGGTGGGTCGCGGCAGGGGGCGGTGGAGGAGGGGCGGCCGGCTCGGCTGGGGGCTCACTGGGGGTTTCGGCCTGGGCGACGGTCTGTGGCTCGGGGGTGGCGGTGGCAGGTACTGCTTCTGCCGTGGCCGTCGCCGCCGCCTGGGCGGCCAGGGCCATCGCGGCCTGCTCCGTTGCTGCTTCGGCGGCCCTGCGCGCCTCCGCCCGGGAGGTGGCCTCGGCCTGAGTGGTGCTGGCCCGGCCGAAGGCAGCCTGTCTGGTCGCCTGGGCTTGAGCAGTGGCTGCCAGGGCGGCTACGGTCTCCCGGGCCCCAGAGGTGGCCCGATAGCGGGCCTGGGAAGTGGAGGCGGCCGCGGCTGCCGGGCGGTCCGGCGTCGGCAGCGAGGTGGTCGTTGGGGCTGTGGGGGCGGTGCCGCCCGGGGGCGAAGGCTCCACCTGGGGCAAGGCCGGAGGGGCCGCCGGGGTCGCCTGGGCCTGATGGGCGCTGGACAGGGCGAGCAGGAGGGTGAAGGTAAGGGCGAAGACGGCGACGGTCAGTGGGCCGGTGGCGGGAGCGCCGCTGGGCAGACGGGGCATAAGCTCCTCTGAGTCTGTCGGTCAGGGGCCGGAGTATACCCGAGGCCACCGGCAAGGGGAAGCCTAAGCAGCCTCCGTCTGGGTATGGAGGAGCTACGCGTAGAGGCTGCTCGGGGTGAGCTGGTCCGAACTGAGAGGAGCGAGGGAGCGGTGGAGGAAGTGCCCGCTTCTGCTTGTGTACACGGCCGCTGCCCAGGCTGGTGGGCCCAGGCCATCGGGGGGCGACACCAGGGTCGCGCCCCGATGGCAGCGATTGTGCCTCTCCGATGTGCCCGCCAGCGCTCTGCCGGTCACCGCTGTCGGGTTACGAGCGGCAAGAAGGTCATGGTGACTTGGGACTCGGCCGCGGTTGCGCTGGCCATCCGTATGGGCGCCGCGCCGGGCAGGTCCTTGTTGTGGAGCCAGAGGTTCCAGATGGTGTCCCCCCAGCCCCGGAGGTGGGAGAAGAACCCATCCGTGCTCACGATGTAAGGAGGGTCGCCGCCGGCGCCGGTGCCCACCAGCGTGGTGGCGGTGCCATTGATCTCGTCGCGCAGGAACTCGACGTACTCGCGGGTAGTGGTCTGGTAGAACAGCGTCACCTCCACACTAGTGGCGTTCAGAGGCAGACCGGTCACCAGAACGTCATCGTAGCCGCCCGCGTACTCGTCCACCGTGAAGTAGTTCAAGGCGGAGACGCCGTTGTAGACAGGGTCGGCCAAGCGTGCTGCCGAGCTGGCGACGTCGAAACCTGCTGGCGGGATGCGGTTGTCCTTGTAGCGGCCGGTGGTCAGGGCGAAGTGGAACGTCCGCGCCTCGCCGGTCAGGGAACTGCTGCCTTTGGCTTCGTACACCAGCCTGTCCTCGTACCTCTCATCGGCCTGCAGAGCAGGGCTGCTGGCGACGCCAGGCAGACCTTTGAGCGTACCCACGGTGTAGTCGTAGGGATTGATCTCATAAACCGGAATGGGCAGGGCGATCTTGGCGGTATCGAATACCCTGATGTTGACGAACATGCGGCGTCCCTCGGGGTAGCCGGTGAGTAGCTTGTGGCCGGTGTGGTTCCGGATGCGGAACGAGAGAGTACCCATGTTGCGGTAGTAGACTACGTCTTCCAAAGACGCGGCCACCTGGAGCTGTTGCCTGGCACGACCGGCGCCGGCTTGTAGAGCTACCCAGTTCAACGGCGCTCCCTGGGTCAGGTCGAGCGTCAAGACCTGCGGCCCCTGTCCCAGCAGGCTAGCGTTCGTGGCGTCGTAGCTGGCCGACCCGGAAACCACGCTGGCGAGGATGCTGGCCACCCAGGCGCCACCTCCGGTCATGTCGTGGACGGGCAGGCCGCTATTCGGGTGCTCGGTGCTGTCAGTGGGCCGGGTCAGAGAGGTGGAAGTAGCATACCCCTCCGCATCGCGCATGTGGCAGTCCTGACAGGAGGCGATCAGGTCACCCGGTTGGGCGGTGTTGATCGAGCCGGGGGCGAAGTAGCCACTGCCCGCGGCACCGCCGGGCTGACCGAATGCCGACAGGGCGAACTCGGAGAAGGTCCGCTCAGCGTGGGCGTAGGCGAACGCTGACTGCGTCTCTGCCGGAAGTGCGTTGCTTGGGTCGGCGCCCTGGTTGGCCAGAACCGGGTTGGACACGTCGTGGCACGTGCCACAGAAGTACCTGCTCTTGTGGAACCGGCTGTAGAGACTACCATGCCCCGCCACGGCATCGGCGAAAGACGCGCGATAGCTGGGCGCTGCTGAGACGAACATCTGCCCAGAGCCGGCCTCAGTGTAGCCTGCGGGGGGCATGTACGCTGGGTCGTAGAACGGCGATCCGTTGAACATCTGAACCGTGGTCGACTCCGCGCGATCCTGCACGAGAGTGGTGGAGAGCGCCGTGTGAGAGGCGGTGGTGGCCTCATCCCAGTAGACGCCCTCTGGGATGGTTCCTCGCTCGCGCGCGCCGTTGAAGGTGGCCTGGAAGAAGGGGTCGTACATGCGGTGGCAGAGATCGCAGCTCACGCCTTCCCAGTCGGGGCCCATGAAGTTGATGCCGTTGGGCGGGTCGGAGTGGCCCCGCAGCCACCCCATCGGGAAGTGACAGCGCTCGCACAGATCTACGGCGTTGGGGTTGCCGAAAGCCCAAATGGAATCCTGGGCGGCCACCACCATGCTGGCCAGGAAGAGGGGGTCCCGCGCAGACTGAGACATAAGCGAGCCCTGCCAGTTGAACCCGATCTCGAACGATGGGAGCCCGTAGTTGAAGTGGCAGGTGCAACTCGTTGCCGACTGGAATGTGATCGCCCCGTTCGGTTGCGTGCCCGGCATTCTCACGCTGGGGTCCAGAGCGATGGCCTCGGGAGTCCAGGCATTGGCAGATGAGGTACAGATCAGCAAGAGAACAACCACAGACGCTAACGCTGGCGGCCTGACCCTGCTCATGGCAGTCACCTCCTAACGGTCAAGATCAACGGCCTAAGATCTCAGACGCTCTGGCACCAACGCCACGGCGGCCGCCACAATCGGCTGCCTTCGCTTTGCCTCGCCCCGAGGGCCGTGGCGCAGGAAGGCCAGGGCCCAGCGGCGAGGTGCCGGCGACTGGCTCAGGTGAATGGCAGTGCTGGCCGGCTACATACGGGCAGGAGCGGTGGGAGAGGCACGCCACACCTGCTGCGCGTCGTAAGCTGGTAAGCTACACGATCTCCCTTCGGGGAGCGGGGCATAGCCTCGAGAACAGCTTAGCACGGTGCCCCCCGGGCCTGCTGGCCAGTGCAGGGGTCGCCAGCCTAGCCGCCGGTTTTCCTCTCCGGCCCGGCGTGGCCCTAGTCTAGAGGGCGGCCACACGGCCGTCAAGCAGGAGACGGGAGCCGAACCAGCCCACTGGTTGGGCTCGAACCCCGATCACTGATCGTAGCGCGTCCTGCTTTGGTCTGCGGCTGTTTTGGGGCGCCCGGGCAGCGGGGAACCTGGCAGAACCGAGTGCGTGCCTATGAGGTCGCAACTGATTCCACCTGCCGCCGGTGGCTTCCACCCGTTGTCGTCTCCGAGGCAGGGCCGATTCCCCCATGAGGACGATTGGCAGGAGGGGGGCCAGGCTCCTAGGGCCAGGCAGTCTGTGCCTTGTCCTCCGGGGCGCGTTCGGACCGTTACACGCGGGGGGCGAGGACGCCTGAGGAGTGCAGTGGCTGCATACTAGAGCGGGTAAGGCGCGAATGCGGTTGATGCGCATACGGGTCGGGCCTATAATGCCGGCCGAGATGGCGCAGTTGTAGCTTCGCAGGAGGATGACAATGGACTACGGCAAGCCGTTCACTTTCATGTTTGAGGACCGAGAGTGGGTAGCGAAGATACTCATCGGAGCATTATTTGCCCTCTTGAGCATCGTTCTCATCGGCATTCCCTTCGTGTTGGGCTACGCTTTGGAGGTGATCCGGCGAGTGGCTGCGGGCAGGGAGGACGTCCTGCCGGCCTGGGACGACCTGGGGGACAAGTTCGTCCAGGGCCTGATCCTGGTGGTCATCCTCTTCATCTTCTACCTGCCTGCGACGCTGCTGGGCTCCTGCTCTAGCATCTTCCTGAGCAGCCTGGCCGATGCAGGGCGGAGCAACGTCGGTGGTACCGTCTTCGGGCTGCTGCTGGCCCTGGTCAATCTGCTGGTGGGCCTGTACGGCTTTCTCATTGGCCTGCTGATCCCTGCCATCAGCATCCGGTACGCCATGACCCGCGATTTCGGGGCTACCTTCAACCTGAGTGCCCTCTGGCAGGTCGTGAGCGCCGAC
The DNA here is from genome assembly GCA_013178015.1 of Anaerolineae bacterium. Classification (NCBI taxonomy): domain Bacteria; kingdom Bacillati; phylum Chloroflexota; class Anaerolineae; species Anaerolineae bacterium. Next base: position 82,001 of record JABLXR010000017.1, on the reverse strand, counting down.
CTGGGCAACTACGTGCTGGTGTTGCTGGTGGGTTGGGTGGCCGGAGTGATCGCCAGCCTGGGCGTCATCGCCTGCATCATCGGAGTGTTCGTGACCGGGTTCTGGTCTATGCTGGTGCAGGGACACCTGTACGGGCAGTACTACCGCAACTTCGTCTCGCGGGTGCCGCCAATGCCCGCCGAGCCGACCGCGCCCGCTTTCTAGTTTCCCCTTTCGAACCGGTGGGCCGAGGGCGAGCCGATGGTGCTCGCCCTCGCTGTTCCCTTGGGCTCGCACCTTGCCTGGCCGGTGCCGGCGGGCAGGTGGTTCCCGCTGCCGAGGCCGGGGATCGCCGGTGAGGGAGCGAGGGGTTGATGGACCGACCCGGCTCCACTACTATCGGCAACCAGAAGCGCGCATGCAGTGACGCCCACTGGCAAGCAGGGGGGTGCAGACATGGACTACGGCAAAGCCTTCACTTTCGCATTCGAGGACCGCAACTGGGTAGGCAAGATACTCATCGGGGCCCTGTTCACCCTCCTGAGCTTCTTCCTCATCGGGCTTCCCTTCGTCATGGGCTACTTCCTAGAGGTGGTCCGACGGGTGGCGGCCGGGCGCGCCGACGTCTTGCCCGAGTGGGATCGGCTGGGAGACAAGTTCGCCGAGGGCCTGATAGTGACCATCATCCTGATCATCCTGGCCATACCCATGACCCTGTTCAGCTGTCTGTGGTCGGTGCTGGGACCGGCCCTGGACCAGGCCGGCCCGCGGACGGGCTTGCTGCTACTCCTGCTCATGCTGGCGGCGATCGGGCTCTTCCTGCTCTTCGCCCTCCTTTACACGGTGGTGACCCCAGCAGTCATCATGCGCTACGCTATGACCCGCAGCTTTGGTGCCTCCCTGAACCCCGCGGCAGTGTGGGACGTCATTCGGGCCCACTTCGGGCACTACGTCCTGGTGATCATCCTCTCGTACGTCGCCGCGGGCATCGCCTTCTTCGGGGTCATCCTCTGCCTGATCGGGGTCCTGGCCACCCTGTTCTGGGCGTATCTGGTACAGGCTCACCTGTACGGCCAGTATTACCGCAACTTCGTCTCGGCGCCACCCGCGTCGCCCGTGCCCGCCGCTGTCTAGCGTAAGGCAGGGGTCCAGATCCGTGGCACGGCGGAGCGCTCCACTGCACGACTGGGCACTCCCTTCGCCGGGCAGGGGTGTGCCTGCGGCGAGCCGGCCCGCACGGCCCTGTGCGGGCTCGAATCGCGCTTGCGGCCCCCACCCACCGGGCGCGATTGCTCTCTCGGGCTGCCCGAAGGCCGCTCCATGACGATGGGCCCGGACGCCGAATCGGACCGGCTGCGGCCTTCCCTGCGAGGGCTCTTGACCTTTCCTTTCGCCGACCCGGGCTGGGCAGCCAAGGCGACGGTCGGTGGGCTGCTCACCCTGGGGGCGCCCCTGGTCGTGCCCGGTCTGCTGGTCCTGGGCTACCTGGTGGAGGTGACCCGGCTGGCGGTAAGGGGTTCGGCGGCCGGGTTGCCCAAATGGCGCCCGTTGGGGGCCCGTCTGAGGGACGGCTGGCGGCTGGGGCTGGCGGGTGCGGCGCTGGGTTGGCCTTCGCTTCTGGCGCTGAGCACGCTGGCGGTGGGGCCGCTGATCTTTGGGGGGCCGCTGGAAGGCAGCCCGGTGGCGGGGCTGCTGGCCTCAGCGGCGCTGATGCTGCAGCCTCTAGGCCTGCTCTGGTTCCTGCTGCTGGTCCTGCTGGGCCCGGTGCTGCTCATCCAGGCGGCCACTGGCTCCGTCTCGCCCCTGGCCGTGCTGCGGCGGGCCCGGGCGGAGGTGGGGCCGCTGGTGCGGCTGTGGCTGCGGCAGGCGGCGCTCCTGGGCCTGGCCGGATCGGGGGTGCTAGTGGCCGGGGTGGGCCTGGCCTTCACCCTATTTTGGGCCCTGCTGGGCGTGGCCAGGCTGTCGGCGGAGCTGGGTCGGCTGCCGGTGGAAGGCTGACCTTGCCGACGGTGACGGCGGGCAAGGGGCGGGTTAGCCCATCGCCGACGCCGAGCAGGAGCCAGCCGAGCTCCGGGTCAGGGCGCTAGGCTCGGGCATGGAATTGGGGCAACCACTCCGCGTTCGCTTCCAGGGAGCGCTCCAGGATGTCGCGGGCGACCGGTAGCGAGGCGATCTGGGCGTCCAGCAGGAGGCCCCTGAGCGCCAGGGCCCGATCGCCGGAGAGGGCGGCGTCCACCAGCAGTTCCTGCTGCACGGAGCGGCCGGCCAGCAGGTGGGCCAGGGGCTGCGGCAGCGGGCCCACCTTGAGCCCCCGCACCCCATCCTGCCCCACCCAGGCTGGCACCTCCACGATGGCCTCGTGGGGCAAGTTGTCTATCAGACCGCGGTTGGGGAGGTTCACCACCTGACGGGAGGGCGCCTCCGTCCCCGCCAGGGCGGCGATGATCTCCACGGCGCTCTCCCCCGAGGGAGCCAGGAGGTCGTCCACCGGACGCCGGCCCTCAGCGCGTTCCCATCGTTCCCGCCAACGGGCTCGGTATTGCTCCTCGGTGGTGTGTCGGATGGACAGCCCATAATCGGCGCCCCCTCGTGTCTCCCGGGTAAGGAAGTAGGGGAAGAACTCGGCGATGTGGTCCTCCGTGCCCAGGGGCCAGAGGCCGAAGGCGGCATACACTTCTCGGGAGACGGGCACCTGGGCGAGGAGGGGGGCGCCCTCAGGGGAGTGAAGCCGCTCCAGGGCCCGAGGAAGGACGTCCTCGCCCCGATGGTGGACCGAGAGGGCGAAGGTCAGGTGGTTGATCCCGGCGGGGGTCACCGTAAGCTCGTCTTCGGGCATGTCCAGGGCGGCGGTCAGCAGGGGCAGGGAGAGGCGCCAGGCCTCACAGAGGCCGACCACCGTGAGCCCGGCTTCCCGTACCATGGCTCGGCATACGGCCGACAGAGGGTTGGCCAGGTTGAGGACGATGGCCCTCGGGCACAGCTCGGCCACGTCGCGGGCGATGGCCACGGCCTGGGGCACCACCCGCAACCCCCGCGTGAATCCGGCCGGCCCCACCGTCTGAGAGGTGGGCTGGTAGATGCCGTATTCCTCGGCAATGGCAACGTCCCGCTCTCGGGCCCAGGGCTCGCCCACCGAGATGGAGTGGAGCACGAAGTGGCTGCCGGCGAGGAGGGCGCGCCGGTCGGTACTGGGCTCGATGGCCAGGTCGGCACCGGCTCGCTCCACCATCCGGGCAGCGATGCGGGCGGAGAGGTCGAGAGCCTTCTCGTCCACATCTACCAGGGCCACAGTGCTGCCGGCCAGCGCCGGCTGTCGGATGAGGTCCGACACCACGTGGAAGGTGAAGGCCGAGCCGGCACCGATGAGAGTCAGCTTGAGCGAAGGCATTGCCAGTCTCCTTTGATGGTGCCGATTGGAGGAACACCCTCACGCCCAGACGCCAAGGTGCAAGGACCGCAACACCGAGGCGCCTTGGCGGGGGGATTGTAGCGCCAGTGCATGCGCTTGTCTTCCTGACTGGACCGGTAGCAACGGGGTGTCCGAACCGGGGTTCCATTGTGTGAGCGGGCGCCATTGTTTAGTATGGAGCCATGAGTGAGGAGAACGGTGGCGCCGATCTGTCCGATGCGGAGGTGATCGAGCGAGCCAAGACCGACCCGGAGGCGTTTGGGCTCCTCTACGAGCGTTTCGTAGCGCGCATCTACAACTACGTCTACTACCGGGTCGGCAATCGCCACGACGCCGAGGACATCACTGCCAGGACGTTCCAACGGGCCCTGGCCAACGTGAGGACTTTCGAGTCCCGCGGGGTGCCCATCTCGGCCTGGTTCTACCGTATCGCGCACAACCTGGTGGCCAACTTCCACCGGGACCGATCCCGCCGTCAGACGATATCGCTGGAGAGCCTGGTCAGCCAGCGGGCCGACGTGGAATCGCCCTCGGCGGCGGCGGAGAGAGGAGAGCGGGCTCAGGCGTTACTGCGAGCCATCCGGGAGTTGCCGGAGGATCGTCAGCAACTGGTGATACTGAAGTTCAACGAGCACCTTTCCAATGCCGAGATCGGCGAGGTGCTGGGCCGAAGCGAGAGTGCCATCAAATCGCTGTACCACCGCACACTACTGGCTCTACGGAAAAGCCTCGAGGAGCAGGGGTTCTTCTCCGAAGACGGGGACTAGGGAAGTCCCGGAGGTATGGGCATGAGGCTCTGGAGTTTCATCAGCGACAGGCAGCGGTTCATGGAGCGCCGAGAGGCGAACCTGCTCGACGAGCATGCCCACGCCCTTACTGCGGGGGACATGCAGCGGGCGCAGCAGCTGCGAGACGAGCAGGCGCCCGGCTTGGCGGCTCTGATGGACCTGGCAGCAGAGCTGGCGCTAGTGCTCCGTCCTCTGCCGATCACGGAAGAGACGCGCGCCCGGATCAGGCGGCGAATGGAATGGGCCCACCCAGAGACTAGGACGGAGCGCCTGGCTTCGGTGGTTCGGGGCCACGGCAGAGAGGCCGTGCTGGGAGCGGCCATCGTGGGCACGGCGGCCCTGTCATTGGGCCGGGTGGCCCTGTACTACCACCGCAAGCGTCAGGAGGAGTAGGGGACGCGGAGACACGGAGACACGGAGACACGGAGACGGGGAGAGGGGGAGACAGGGAGACGCGGGGCTTGTGGGCGTCTCCCTGTCTCCGTGTCTCCGCGTCTCCCCCTCTCCCTGTCTCCCTGTCTCCCCCTCTCAGTACGTTCCGTACTGGCGGAGCGCCTCGATCATGGCCCGGTAGTTCTCTGGTCGAACCATGGAGTGGATGGAGTTGCTGGAGCAGAGGATATAGCCACCCCCTGGCATCATCTCCTCTAGCCGGCGCTTCACTTCCGCCGCCACCTGCTCTGGAGCCCAGTCGCTCAGCACCTCTCCGCAGTTGATGCCTCCGCATACGGCTATGCGGCCCCCGTAGCGCTCCTTCACCACCTTCATGTCCATGCCGGCGGCTGCGTCTAGGGGGTGGAGGGCGTCTATCCCGGTGTCCACTATCATGTCCAGCAGGGGCTCTATCATGCCGCAGGTGTGCTTGATCACCCGCGCGCCTCTGTCCTGGGCTGCCCGCACCACTGTGCGTAGCCCGGGGAGCAGGAACTCCTCGAAGGACTTGGGGCTCATGAGAGGGCCGGTAGTAGCGGCGTAATCGTCTCCGAAGAGGATGAAGTCGGCCCCCAGGCTGGTGGCCCGCTCGATCATGCCCAGGGTGTGCTCCACCGACAGGTCCACCAGGGCTCGGACCAAGTCCGGATCCAGGTGCAGGGCCATCAGGAGCTTGTCCATGCCCATGAGGTAGGTGGGATAGCTGAAGGAGTCGTGCAAGTGGACGCCTACGGCCCGGCGCCCTCCGAATCGGGCCACCAGTTCCTCCAGCTGCCGCAGTCGGCCGGGGGCCCAGGGATCGGGAGGTCGGTAGGAGCGCAGGTCCTCCAGGGTGGCGATGGGCCCCCTTGCGGGCATGGGCACCACCTCCTTCCCCAGCCGGCGCTCCACTCCCCACTCGTCGCGGATGATGCCTCGCTCGGGATCAACGACGGTGCGGCCATAGAGAGAGGAGGGAGTGCCGGTCATGGCCGCCTCGATATCCATGTAGTCCACGAAATCGGCGTAGGAGCAGCCCGGGCAGAGGGCCTCGATCACGTCCGGGTGGATCAGGATCTCGAAGGTAGGCACGCGGTCCGGCTGTCGTCCTTCCAGCACGGCCATGAAGCGTTCTCTGGGGTTCATGCTCAGCTCCTGCAGGGGCCGGAGACGGGCACTGGCTCCGGGGAATGAGAAAGGCGCGGGGGTGGGCCCGCGCCTTCAGTGCTATCCGACGAATGTGGGGCGGCCCCTTACGCCGTCTCTCGCAGCCAGTCCACCGGTCTCTCGGACTGAGTCAGCAGAAGCGGCGGGTTGGCCAGCAGCACGGTATCGGCGCTGACGATGCACTTGCGCACGTCTTTGCGGGAGGGAATCTCGTACATGACGTCCAGCAGGATCTCCTCCACGATGGTGCGCAGCCCCCGAGCTCCCGTCTTGCGCTCAAGCGCCTTGTCGGCGATGGCGGCTAGGGCATCGTCGGTGAATACCAACTCGACGTCGTCCATGGCGAAGAGGCGCTGGTACTGCTTGAGCAGGGCATCCTTGGGCTGGGTCAGGATCTCGATCAGGGTGTCTCGGTCCAAGGGGTCAACGCTGACGACGACAGGCAGCCGCCCCACGAACTCCGGAATGAGGCCGAACTCGAGAAGGTCGTCTGGGGTGACTTGGCGCAGCAGTTCGCCCAGCTCAGCGTTGCGGCTACGGCGCTCGGCGTCGCCCTTGGGAAAGCCCACCCGACCCTTGCTACCGACTCGCCGAGCCACGATCTCGTCCAGGTTGTCGAAGGCGCCGCCCACGATGAACAGGATCTTGGACGTATTAATCTGGAGGAACTCCTGGTGGGGGTGCTTCCTCCCTCCCTGGGGTGGCACGTTGGCGACGGTGCCCTCGATGATCTTGAGGAGGGCTTGTTGCACTCCCTCGCCCGACACGTCCCGGGTGATGGAGGGGTTGTCGCCCGTCTTGCGGGCGATCTTGTCTATCTCGTCTATGTAGACGATGCCCTTCTCCGCCCGGGCGATGTCGAAATCGGCCACCTGGATGAGGCGGAGGAGGATGTTCTCCACATCCTCGCCCACGTACCCCGCCTCGGTGAGCGAAGTGGCGTCGGCGATGCAGAAGGGGACGTTCAGGATGCGGGCCAGAGTCTGGGCCAGGAGGGTCTTACCGCAGCCGGTGGGCCCGATAAGCAGGATGTTGCTCTTCTGGAGCTCAACGCCGTCCCCCTGGTCTTCCGAGGTGATGCGCTTGTAGTGGTTGTAGACGGCGACGGAGAGCACTTTCTTGGCCCGGTCCTGCCCCACGACGTAGTCGTTGATGCGCCGGTAGATCTCCTTGGGGGAGAGAAGCTGCAGGCCCTGGGTGGTCTCCTTCCTGGCCCCCCGCTCCTCCTCCAGGATCTCGCGGCAGAGCTCGACGCACTCGTCGCAGATGAAGACGCCATCAGGGCCGGCGATGAGCCGGCTGACCTGGTCCTGGCGCCTGCCACAGAAGGAGCAGAATTGCATGCTTCTAGCGTTGCTCATCGCTTTCTTCCTCTGGCGGCTTCCGCTTCTGGCCAACGGTCTTGAGCAGTTCCAGTTTCTTGTCGTTCATGGCCAGGATCTGATCCACTATGCCGTACTGAACGGCCTCCTCCGCGGTCATGAATCGGTCCCGCTGAAAGTCCATCGAGATCTGCTCGACAGACTGCCCGGTGTGCCGGGCGAGGATCTCATATAGTCGGGCCTGCATGCGCAACAACTCCTTGGCCGCGATCTCCACGTCGGGTGCGTAGCCTCTCGCGCCGCCGCCCGCCGGGTGCATGTGCACGGTGGCATTGGGCAGGGCATAGCGAAGGCCTTTGGTGCCCGCGGCCAGGATGAGGGTGCCCAGGCTGGCCGTCCAGCCCACGGCTATGGTGCTGACAGGGGCCTCGATGATCTGCATGGTGTCGTACATGGCCAGCCCCGGGTAGATCTCGCCCCCAGGGGAGTTGATGTAGATGGAGATCTCCCTCTCCGGGTCCTCCCGGTTCAAGTAAAGCAACTGGGCCACGACCAGGTTCGACACCTGGTCATTGATGGGCGTACCGAGGAAGATGATGCGCTCGCGCAACAACAGTGAGTAGATGTCGTAGGCGCGCTCCCCCCGACCGGTGGTCTCGATAACCATGGGAACTAGGTTGTGCATGCTAGCCTTCCTCTGGCATTGGAGTCTCTTCTTCCTCACCCTCGCTCGCTTCGATGACCTGGACCGGAGGCGCCGGCATCTCTTCCAGGGGCAGAGCTTCCTCAGGAGGCTCCGGTTCCCCGGTTACGATGCTGATGAGGCGGCGCATGGCTCGGTTGAAGACCAGGCTGTTGGCCAGGCGCAGACGGTATGCCGGACTACGGAGGATGGTCTCGAGAGCGGGGTCGCCCTGAGCCAAGTCGCGCACCGCGCGCTCGACGCGCGCCGTCAACTCCTCCTCGGTGGCCTGGATGCCCTCCTCCCGGATGAACTGGCGCAGGGCCAGCCCCTCCCTCACGTTCCTCTCCGCTGCCTGCCGCATAGACAGGCGTTGCTCCTCGCGCGAACGGCCCGCAGCCCGGTACCAGGCGTCAGGGCTGATGCGCCGAGAGCGAAGATTCTGCTCGAAGGCCTCCATCATCCGGTCCAGCTCGTCTTCCACGGCGGCTTGGGGATACCTGATGGAGGCCGCTTCCGTTAGCGCTTCCACCGCCCGCTGTCGCAGAGACTCCTCCGCCTTTCTCGTAGCCTCCGCTTCCAGCTTCTGCCTGAGCTCGCGCCTAAGGCTTTCGAGGTCATCGTAGTCGCCTACTATCACGGCGAACTCGTCGTTGACCTCGGGGAGCACCTCTACCTGAGTCTCATTCAACTCTACCACGACGTGCGCCTTCTTGCCTGCTACCGCCGCCTCGCGGTAGTCCACGGGGAAGACGGTGTCGAACTCTACCACGTCGCCCACTACCGCCCCCACCAGATGCTCAGACAGCCCAGGCAGGCTCTCCTCCTCCGGTGTGGACACCTGGGCCTGGAAGTCTTCGTTCTCCTCTGTGGGGCCGTCCTCCACCTGCACCTGCAGCCGGCCGGTGATGATGTCACCGATCTGTAAGGGGCGCTCTATCGGCTCCAGGCGAGCCCTGGCCTTGCGCAACTCCTCGATGGCGCGGTCGATGTCCTCGTCTGATATCTCGACGGGCTCCCTCTCTAGGTGGATGGAACGATAGTCGCCTAGCTCCACTTGGGGTTCCAGAGGGATGGCCACACTGACGCGAGGGGGGTTGATCTGCATGTCGGTGAGCTGGGGCCGACCGTAGGGCTCGATCTCCTGCTCTTCCATGGCCCTGGCTACCAGGTCCGGAGCCAGTTCCTCGAGCGCCTCTTGGGTAAGGTACTCCTCGCCCACCAGCCGCACGACTACGTCGTACGGTGCTTTGCCCTTGCGGAAGCCGGGGATCTGAAGGCGGCGTGAGGCTTCCCGCGCCGCCTTCTGTAGGGCCGGGCGCATCGTCTCTTCGTCAACTTCTATAGTGAGGTTGGCAACACGTTCCTCAGTCTGCTCGGTGGTAACCTTCAACTGGTGTCGCTCCTGGCGGGTTTCCTGGGAGATTATAGCACCGGCTTCTTTGGGGCCACAAAGGCCCGCCCTCAGCCGCTGCCTTGCGACTGGTCCCCGCTACGCCTCCCGCTCAGGTACTGATGTGCGGTCTGGGCCGTGCCCCACGGCCATCGTGTCTTGCTTCCGAATCCCACCAACAGGAGGAGTTCACCCGCCCACCCGCGAGCGGCTTGCGCCTGGGGGCGCTCACTCCTCGTCGGGAGAGAGAGGCCACGGCTTGAGGATGCAGCCGCTCTCCGCCGGCTGCGCTCCGAGAGGCACGCGCCCGTGTCTAGCCCTGGCAGCCCGAGGAGTTCGCCCGCCCATGCGCGAGCGGTCCGCGCCTGGGGGCGCTCACTCCTCGTGGGGAGAGAGGGGCCACGGCTGAATGACGCGATCGGCCGGTGAGGCTTTGACGGAACCCATGAGCCACTGTAGGATAGCCGGTGTGGTGCTTTGGGCACCGACCCGGGTGCTCTAGCTGGGTCGCCCAATCGTCAGCGACGCTGTTCGTTGTCCGAAAGCCTCACTCCTCTGGGCGTCCGCTCCGCTCCGGGCCCACACGGGCCCTCTCGTCTAGCCGACCTATCGGCGCAATCCGCTCACCGTGGCCCATCGGGCTGGCCACAGACTCGGTGTGCAGGCAGGGCCCTGCTCCGCATTCCCCCCTGCGGGCAGTAGACGGTCGTAGACCCGGCTGTCTATTCAGTGGAGAGCGATGCGATGAGACTGATGCGCGTCCCCTTGCTGACTCTGTTCGCCGTGGTGTTCCTGCCCCTCAGTTCCTGGCTGCATCCGCCGCTGCCGTCCAGCAAACCGAGCCCAGAGACGGTTGGCGTGGCGTCCGTCGCTAACCCCATCGGGGTGGGTGCCCTGGAGCAGATCCGCCCTGCGGTCGCCTTCAACAGCCAGGCGGGCGAGTACCTGGTGGTCTTCGAGTCCGAGGGCGAGTACGGCCTGCACGACATCGTAGGCCAGCGGGTGGCAGCCGACGGCACGCCGGTTGGCAGCCCTCTGTACCTAGCAACGGCAGGGCCGGGCGGCGTCCCCGCCGAGCCGGACGTGGCCTACAATCCGGCCCGCAACGAGTATCTGCTCGTTTTCGAAAGCGAGCATACCAACGACGATGTCTGTGCCTTGCGGCTGCTGGGCAATGGCACTCCCACGGGGAGCTGCATATGGATCGCCTCCAGCAGCTACGAGGAGCGCCTGCCGAAGGTGGCCTTCAATGCCGCCACCGGTGAGTACCTGGTGGTGTGGCAGAGCCTGGTGGGCGGCGAGCTTGGGTACCACCACGTCTACGCGCAGCGCGTCAGCGGGACGGGCGTCCTCCTAGGCGGCGCCATTCCCATTGCCACGACTCTGTGCGACGATGCCCGCCCGGCGGTAGCAGCCGGCGAGGGCTACCTGGTGGTCTGGCAGACCAGGTCCACTGGCTCGACCTGCAGTTCGCAGTACGGGATCCGCGGATGGCGACTGAGGAACGATGGTGCCCCTCTGGAGTCCGAGCTCATCATCTCCGCCCAGCCAAACAGCAAGGAGAACCCCCGGGTGGCGTTCAGCCCTAGCAACAACACCTTCCTGGTGGTGTGGCAGCAGGACGTCACCGGCACAGGGACTAACTGGGACATCTATGGCCAGCGGGTGTACGCGTACGGCGGCCTGGCGGGAGGTGGCATCGCCATAGACACCCTTCCCAACAGCTCGACCAACCCGGATGTTGCCTACCACCCCAATGCTCGTGAGTTCCTGGTAACGGTGGAGTACGCCTACTCGTCCGCCGACCACGACGTCTACTTCCGGCGGGTGGACGAGAGCGAAAACACGGTGGAGGGCCTGCTCGGGTTGGCGACCACCGACTACGCCGAGGCCCGTCCCCGCCTGGCTCCCGACAACGCCTATTCCTACCTGGTCGCCTGGGAAGATAGCCGCAACGATGCCACCCAGGGAACTGACATCTACGCCGACCTAGCCCGCCTGTGGCCCCTCTCGGGGCGGGTGTGGGCGGGAGGGGTGGGCGCTGAGACCACGCCGGTGGCGGGGGTCACACTTCAGCTCTACTGCTCGACGGGAGCCGGCCTGGGGACGCTGATCGAGAGCCGCGTGACCGACGGCACGGGCAACTTCGTACTGCCGGTGGCCGGCTATTGCCTGTACTACGACATCGTGGAGACGGACCTGCCTGGCTACCTGTCGGCGGGCGCCACGTCGGTAGGGGGCACGGTGGTGGACAGCAACCGCATACGCTACAGTGCTCCTCTTCTGGGCCAGACGCTGGATGGCAACAAGTTCTACGACCATCCGCCCTCGGGGATCGCCCACTGCAACTCCTGCGCCGACTGCACGGCCAAGCTGAGCGGGGGCTACTCCCTCGTCTACCTCGATGGTGACATGGTGGCAGAAAGCACGACCTGCATCAGCTTCGCCGCCAGCAACACCACCTTCGATTGTCAGGGACATCTGATCCAGGGGACCGATGCTTCGGAGGAGTTCAGCTACGGCGTCTCGATATCGAGCCAGGCCCGCAACATCGTCCGCAGCTGCCGGATCAAGGGCTTCGGCTCCGGTATCAGGCTGCTGAATTCCTCCTACAACGAGGTGGCCGGCAATGTCCTCTACGAAAACGGTAGCGGCCTCTATCTGAGCGGTTCCCACAACAACACGCTCACCAGCAACCTCATCGGGCCGAACGAAGACGGCATGGTGCTCTACTCGGCCAACAACAACGCCCTATCGGGAAACATGGTGTGTAAGAACCAGCGCGACATCTCGCTTCCGGCCCCCAATTCGGGCAACACTCGCTCCGGCGATAGGTGCGATGCCATCTACGGCTGGAACTGGAACGGCACCAGCCCGCGCACCATCGAATGGTGCGACCAGACCTGCACGCCCAATGAGGCCACCACGTGCTCGTCGCCCGAGGAGTGCCTCGGGGCCCTCACAGGCAAGTACAATCAGGTGACGCTAGCGGGGGCCCTCTCCTTGCCCGGCGGCCTGCAGATAACGGGCAACCACCTGACGCTGGACTGCGCCGGCCACACTCTCTCGGGGAATGGGTCCGGGGTGGGCATCAGCCTGGCGAACCGGCTGAACGTCACGGTGCGGAACTGCGGCATCCAGAACTACGACACTGGCATCGAGCTGCGCGACTCCTCGCACTGCACCCTGGACCAGAACGTCGTGACCAACAACGAGACGGGCATCGCCCTAGTGGCGGTGGACTCGCTCTATGCCCCGCGGGAGAACGTGCTGTCCAACAACAACAGCACCGCCAACGCCATCTTCGGCATCTCGCTCAACAACGTGGCGGATAACACCGTCAGCGACAACGATTTGAGAAGCAATGGGCTCTACGGCCTCTGGGTGAGCGGCGCCTGCAACAACACCGTGACGGGCAACCTGAGCGGACCGGGCCTGCCCCTCCTCTACTGGCACGACTCGCCCAACGCCGGCACCGTCCCCGCGGGAGGCTACGGCCAGGTGATGCTCTGCAACGTCCAGAACGCCACCGTACAGGGCCTGACGATGGACGACGGAACGGTCAACGGGGACGGCATAGTAGTGCTGGACTCCAGCGGCGTTCAGGTGCGCAACAACACGCTCAACCGCACGAACGGGCTCTACGTGGATGGGTCGCAGCAGGTTACGGTGGCAAACAACACCATCACCAGCAGCCGCCGGAGTGCGGTGGAGCTCAGCGACTGCAGCAACTGCCAGGTCACGAACAACACCTTGCAGAACAACGTCAGGCCGGCGCCACAGGTGGGCATGGGTCTGTACGTCTCTGGCGCCTCCCCAGGGCTGCAGGTAAGCAACAACACGGTGACGGGCAACAATGTAGGCATCAGGCTGCAGGACGTCAGCTCACCGACCCTTACTGGCAATACCGTCCGCGCGAACACGGCCTCGGGTGTGGCCGCCATCGGCACCAGCGGCCTGGCCCTCAGCGGCAGCGAGATCACCAGGAACGGCTACGGGGTGGAGCTGGACGGGCACAGCCAGGCCAACCTGCAGAGCAACCGCATCTGCTACAACAAGACGCTGGACGTCCTGAACGAGAACACCAAGAGCACCGGCTCGGGCAACACCTGCGTGACCATCTCGAACTGGTTCGACGCCGGGCGTGTCAGCCCGGGCTGCAACGAGAAGTGCATCGGGTGGTACCAGTACCTGTATGGATACCAGTTCCCCAACCCCTCCAAAGGCATGCTCAGCTTCGGCTGTCCCTACGGTGGCTGCCAGGGGGACTATGTCGACACCTTCGGCGAGGAGAAGATCTACCAGACTGTGGATATCTGCATCGGCGTGCCGCTGTGCGTGCCGGGCCTCGGCTGCGCCTGTATCGGCTACGAGGCCAAGGTGCCGACGCCCATCCCCCGGCCGCACGCTACCGCCTGGTACTTCGCCGCCTACGCCTGGGCAGCGGGCCCGGGCTCCTGCACCGGCATGAGCACCACCAGCCTGCGCTTCTACTACGGCGACAGGCGTGTCACGGACTATGGGCCTAGTGCCCAGAAAGCCTCCGACCTGACGTACTACGGCGACCTGGAGAACGCCATTGATGCCGGCCAGGGTGCCATCATGTCAGAGGAGTTGGCGAAGATGTACCTGGGCTGGTGGGCCAGCTACAAGGCCGGTCAGCAGTACGCCAACGCAGTCCTGGATCAGGTCAAGCAGAGCCTCGCCAGCGGGCAGTTGGGCAGCCTGGTCATGTCTGCGTTGACGAGCGGCCACACGGTTGTCGCCACCGACGTACGCGACGTGGACGCCAATACCGCCCGCATCTACGTCTACGACAACAACTACCCCATGAACAGCGATTGGCGCGTCCCTCTCTGGGCCCAGTACTACGACAGCGTAGACCCCTTCCCCTACATCACCATCCACAAGGACAGCAACACGTGGGAGTATGCCGCCGGGCCAGGGTTCTACTCTCTCTACTTCCTGCCCTACAGCACGGTCTCCAGCAGCCTCACGATCCCGCTCAAATGGCACGGCGATCTGTTCATCAACTGGGGCTCGGCCAGCTCCCTGGTGACAGACAGCGAAGGGCGCCGGATGGGATGGGAAGGGGACCAGATGGTGGCGGAGATCCCGGATGCCGCGCCCTACCCCCAGATAGGCCAGGCGGTAGACCGCGGCAGGGGGCTGTATATGCTGCCCCGGGGTCCCTACACCGCCACCTTCACCGGCTTGGGCAGCGGCACCTACAGCGCGGCCGTGTTCGCCGGCAACCAGATGCTACTGCTGACCGACATCCCTGCCACCACGTCCACTCGGGACACCATGTCCTTCTACCACGAGAACGACGGCCCGCCCACCGGCGGCTTCGTATTCACCAGCTCGGATGCTTCCAAGCTGGTCACCGCCACCATCGGCGAGCACTTCGAGGTCTCCGACTCGGCCCGGCTCTACACCCTCAAGTGCATGACGGTGCCTGGGGGCCAGGCTGTCTTCAGCGTCAGCCCCGACTTCAGCTCGCTTCGGCTCACCAACCGGGCGTCGGTGCCCATGACCTGTTCGGTAGAGCTTCAGAACACCATGACGTCCAGCCGGACGGGTGTGGAGGAGGCATTCCCCACGGCCACGCGTACCGGGGTGACGGTGCCGGGCATGACCACAGCCGTCTTTGCCCCCAGCAACTGGCTGGACCTCAACCACGCCACCATCGGCGTGAGCCTGCAGACCTGCGGCGACAAGGCCTGCGGCGTGGGGGAGAGCCCGGCGGGATGCCCGGAGGATTGCCAGAAGCCGGCCTGTGTCGCCCCTAGGGATGACCTGCGCCTCACCCAGTCGGCAGTCCTGTGCCCTGGGTCATACACCCTGCCGGACCGGGGAAGCCCGGGGGTGATCATCGTGGATGCGGACAACCTGACGCTGGACTGCAGCAGCGCCCGGCTGGTGGGTGACGGGTCGGGGACGGGCATCCTGGCCGCCGGCCGCAAGAACGTCGGGATCATCGGGTGTGTCGTGCAGGGGTACGCTACAGGGATGGACTTGCGGGGCGCCGCCGACTCGCAAGTGGAGCGCTCGGTGGTGACTGCGAACAGCACCTGCGGCATTCAGGCTGCCAACTCGCAGCGGTCGCAGTTCGCCCAGAACTACCTGGCCACCAACCAAACGGGCCTGGACCTGAGCAACGCCAGCGGGGCGCGGGTGTCGGCCAACCTGGCCTGCGGCAACACTAGCAAGGACATTTCGGCGGCGTCGCAGAGCGGCGGTAGTGGCAGCGGCAATCGCTGCCAGACGGTGCTGGGCTGGAAGGATCAGGGGATGAGCACCTGCACCTACCCCTGCGGTACAGAGGGTGCGGGGATCAGCTACCGCCGCTACCTCCCGCTTTTGTTCCGGCAATAGGGTCTCGCGACCCAGTCTCGGGGGCCATCGCGCAGTGGGCCGGGCCGCGCGATGGCCCCCGGCTTCTTCGCGAGTCCGCGTTGCGATTGCGAGGGGCGGTGTGCTTCGGTCTGCCTCTAACGGGAACGGGCGGATCACCGCTGCCGATCGTGGCGTCGCCACACGCGGGTCCGCGGACCGGGCGAACACGAGAGAGAAGTACGAGGGGGCGGTCACTGGAGGGTCTGCGGATGGAGCGGGCCTTGAAGGACGAGCGGGAACGCCGCAGTGACGTCCTGAGAGCGCCCCAGCCCGAGCGCGATATCTCGCCTCGCCCGCCACCTTTGCTGTCCAACATCGGGGGGACCCACTCGAGCAGCCTAACCTGGCGGGGTCCGAGCCGGAGAGAACCGGCTGGATGCTAGCCGATCTGGAGAACTGGTTCGAGGAAGTTGAGGCCGAGCGCCGGAGCATCTCCGACTGAACAGCGGGCTGCAGAACTTGGCGCTGACAGGTAGAATGCGTGTAGTAGTGCTGCAGGGGACCGCTGTGAACTGGAATCGGCAGAGCCTATCTGCGTGGCGCGATGAGGCGCGCCTGCTCGAGATGCTGCTGGCGGTCCATTCTTGAGGGCAGCGGTGCGAAGCGCGCCCGTTGAGAACCAGAAGCGCTGGTGCCTGGGCCACGCCAAAGCAGTGGAGGTAGGCACCATGGAGGTCTATAGGGTGGAGACCGGCATGCTCTCTTTGTATGGCATACCTTTCTCTGCCGGGGAGAGAGCGGAGGTCATCCTACTCAGCCGCCAATGCGCGCGTGAGGGCACCGAGCGGTATCCTCTGCGCGGCATGTCCATTCGCCATACCGATCCCTATGGGAGCGTGGATGAAGGAGACCGGGATGCGCTCCGGTGATCATCATTGGCGCGCACGCTAGGTGTATGCCGTTATGAAAGAAGCCAGTGAGCAACTCACAGAAGAGACCGCCCGTCCGCTGGCAGACGAGTTCCAGCCAGAGGAGATCATCCTCTTCGGTTCTCACGCCTGGGGCGCTCTCCATGAAGACAGCGATCTGGACATCATGGTCATCGTACGGGAGAGCCAGGAGCGGCCGGCACGCCGGGCCGCACGAGCATACCGCTCATTGCGGGGGCTCGCCGTTCCTGCCGACATTCTGGTCAGGACTCGATCCCAATTCGAGGAATACCGACAGGCGCACGCCTCACCGGAAGCGAGGGTTAGCGAGGAGGGCCGGACGATCTATGGGGGAAGCCAAGACAAAGCAGGTACGCGCATGGCTCGTCAGGGAGTACCACCTACGTCTGCCTCCGTCCGTGTCTGAAGTGACCTACTGGGAGATACCTTAGTGCCCAACCCCCTGCGTCTAGCCCTCGCCCAGATCAACTGCGTCGTCGGTGACCTGGACGGCAACGCCAAGCGCATCCTGGACGCCATCGAGCGAGCCCGGGAGGCGGGCGCCGACCTAGTGCTGCTCCCGGAGATGGCCGTAACCGGCTACCCGCCCGAGGACTTGCTGCTGAAGCCGGGCTTCGTGGCCAACGCCCAGCTGGCGCTGGAGGAAATCGCCCGCCACACTCACGACCTGACCGCCATCGTGGGCTCGGCCACGCGCTGCCCGGAGCTGGGCGACGACCTCTACAACACCGCAGCCGTCCTCTGCCAGGGCGAGATTCGGGCCCGCTACCACAAGATGCACCTGCCCAACTACGCCGTCTTCGACGAGGCCCGGTACTTCCGGGCCGGGCGCAATCCCCTGGTGCTCGAGATGGGGGACACTCGCATCGGGGTGACCGTCTGTGAGGACATCTGGTACGGCAGTGGACCGGCCGAAGCCGAGAGCCTGGCAGGCGCCGAGCTGATCGTCAACATCTCCGCCTCCCCCTACCACATGGGCAAGCCACGCGAGCGCGAGCGCATGCTGCGCACCCGGGCTTCGGACAACCTGGCCGCCATGGCCTTCTGCAACCTGGTGGGGGGCCAGGACGAGCTCGTCTTCGACGGCTCCAGCTTGCTCATCGGCCCGGACGCGCAGGTGATCGCCCGGGGACGGCAGTTCCGGGAGGACTTGCTGGTGGCGGACCTGAACCTGAGCCACGTCTTCCGGATGCGGCTGCGCGATCCCCGGCGCCGTCAGGAGGTCCCTGTGCCAGTGCCAACGGTGCCGGTCCTGGCGCGGCGCCAGGCGGACCGTGCGCCCGTCGAGGCCCGGACGGTGCAGTGGCTGGACCGACTGCCCGAGGTGTACCAGGCCCTGGTGCTGGGGACGCGGGACTACGTACACAAGAACGGATTCCGCGACGTGGTCCTGGGGGTGAGCGGAGGCATAGACTCGTCGCTAGTGGCGGCCATCGCGGCCGATGCCCTGGGGCCGGATCACGTGCACGCGGTCTACATGCCCTCGCGCTACTCCGCCGACCTGAGCCGCCGGGTGGCCGAGGAGCTGAGCGCCGCCCTGGGCCTGGAGTACCGCACCATCGGCATAGACGACACCTTCGAGGCCTACCTGCAGATGATGGCCGATTCGTTCCGGGACGTGGCGCCCGACGTCACCGAGGAGAACATCCAGGCCCGCATTCGGGGCAACATCCTCATGGCCCTCTCCAACAAGTTCGGCTGGCTGGTGCTGACCACCGGCAACAAGAGCGAGCTGGCCGTGGGCTACTGCACACTGTACGGCGACATGGCCGGGGGGTATGCTGTCATCAAGGACGTGCCCAAGATGCTGGTGTACGAGCTGTCTCGCTTTCGCAACTCAGTGTCGCCGGTTATCCCGGAGGAGGCCATCACCCGGCCGCCCTCGGCCGAGCTCCGGCCCGACCAGCGCGACGACCAGACGCTGCCTCCATATCGAGTCCTAGATCCCGTCCTGGAGGCGTACGTGGAGGAGGACCGCTCCATCGAGGACATCGTGAGCCTAGGATACGATCGGCCGCTGGTGGAGCGGGTGGTGAGGATGGTGGACGTCAATGAGTACAAGCGGCGCCAGGCGGCCCCGGGCGTGCGCGTCTCGCGGCGCGCTTTCGGCAAGGACCGCCGCCTGCCCATCACCAACCACTACCGCAAGGGGTGAGAGCGAGTAGGATGCGGTCCGCGAGCTTCAGCCTGCCGGGACGCCGGGGAAGCGAGGCGTGATGGAGGAACGCCTTGGGGTGAACCGGGGTGGTGGCCAGGGCGCGGACGACGACGTCAGCGAAGAGCTGGTTCGGGATGCTCTGGCGCACCTGTACGACAGCGCCTACCTGCGCGACCATCCTCTGCTCCCCCTACTGGTGCGCCGCCACATGCCCGACCCTCTGGCACGCACCCAGGCCCTGCGAACCGTTATTATCGAGGCCATCCAGGAGCTGCGACCGCCGCCGCCGGTGGTGGCCCGCAGCCGGGAGTGGCGGCCCTATGGCATCCTGGTGTACCGCTACCTGGACGGTGCCTCCGACGACAAGATCCGCAGCGACCTTGGCATCTCAGAACGTCAGTTCTTCCGCGACTTGAAGGCAGGGGTGACGCTGCTCACCGCTGCCCTACGGGCTCGGGCTTCCCCGCCCGAAGAGGTCGAGCCCGACGCCTTTACCGCCAGCTTGGAGGGAATGGGCCTCCTCTTTGAGCGGCTGGACCTCAACCGCCTGGGCGCCGAGTCGCTTCCCTTGCTGCAGGAGCTGGCCCGGTCCCGTGGGAGCTCGGTACACCTGGCGTGCACCGATGTCCCGGCGGTGGCCGTGGCCGACGCTGCCCTCTCCCGCCAGGCGATCATCGCCGCCCTGTCCTTCGCTCTGCGCCGCGCCCAGGGCGACGTGGGCCTGGAAGTGGTGCCCTGCCCTCAGAAGCAGGCCATCTTCCTCCACTATGAGACGGCTGCGCCACCCCCGGCCCCGGCCTCATCCTCAACCGAGGACGAGGCCCTGGTGCGTGCGCGCCGGCTGATGGAGCAGCAGGGAGGCGAGCTCACCCTTCTCTCCCGGGACGAGGGAGACGAGCTTCTGGGGCTCTACTGGCCTCGCTTCGAGGAGCCTCCCATCGTTTTGGTGGACGACAACCCGGGCATGCTCCGCCTGTTCGAGCGCTACCTGGCGGGGCACGGTTACCGGGTGGTCAGCACCGCCGAGGGGTCGGAGGCCCTGCGGCTGGCGCGGGAGAACCGGGCCCGACTGGTGGTGCTGGACGTCATGATGCGGGACATGGACGGCTGGGCCATCCTGCAGCAATTCAAGGCCGATCCCGGCACCCAGGACATCCCGGTGCTGGTCTGCTCCGTGATCAACGAGCCCGAGCTTGCCCGGGCTCTGGGGGCCACGGCCCTGCTGAAGAAGCCGGTCGGCCGGGAGCAACTGCTCAACGCCGTGGCCGAGATCATCGGCATCTGACCGATTCGGAGAGCATCGTGGCCGAAAGGGAAATCTTGCTTCTGGGCAACCCGCTTCTCTACCGCGTCAGCAGTGCGGTCGAGCCGGAAGACCTGGCCGAGATGGCGGCAGTGGTGGCCGACTTGCGGGACACGCTGCTCGCCTTTCGAGGGCGCTACGGGGCCGGGCGGGCCATCGCTGCGCCCCAGATCGGGGTGAGGAAGCGGCTGGTCTACGTTCACCTGGAGGGCACTACCTCCGCGCATCTGGCCGAAGGGCCGATGGTCCTCCTGAATCCGCAGTTCACCTGGCGCAGCGACGAGATGATGACCGTGTGGGACGACTGCATGTGCTTCCCCGACCTGCTGGTGCGCGTGCTCCGGCACCGGGCCTGCAGGCTGGAGTACCGCGACCTGGAGTGGCGGCCCCGGGTGTGGGACCTGGAAGGCGACCTGTCCGAGTTGCTGCAGCACGAGTGCGACCACCTGGATGGTGTCCTGGCGGTGTCCCGGGCCGTGGATGGACGCTCCTTCGCCCTGCGCAGCCAGAGCCACCTCGTCGTCCCCGAGCCTCCGCCTGCGGGGCCGAAACCACTCCAGGGCCAGCCGTGACGGCAGGCCGGGCAGCCCTTGGTGAAGGCGGGCCTCTAGGTGCGCCCCCCGGGCCGACGCCCGGTGGCTCCGTGGCCCAACGGTGGCTTGCCGGCGGTGAATCCCGTTTCGCTGCCATAGCCGTCGGGTCGCTGATGGCGGCGGCGCTGCTGCTGCGGCTCTGGGACCTCGCGGCCCGCTCCCTCTGGTTCGACGAGGCGGTGGAGTACTGGGTGGCCAGCGCCCCGCTCTCCTCTCTCTCCCTGGGCATCGCCACCGCCAGGCAGCCGCCGCTGTACACCTACGTGCTCCACTGGTGGAGCCGGCTGGGCCACGCGGAGAGCTGGCTCCGCCTCCTGTCGGTCGCCTGCGGTGTGGGGACGGTGGGCAGCGGGTTCGCCCTGGCCCGCAGGGCGTACGGAGGGCGCGCCGGGGCTGTTGCCGCCCTGATCCTGGCCGTGTCGCCCGCGGCGGTGAAGTACTCCCAGGAGGTGGGTGAGTACGCTCTGGGCGTCTGGCTGGTCGCCCTGTCTCTGTTGGCACTGGACCGGGCTCGCATGGCACCTTCGCTGGCGCGCTGGGGCGCCTGGGGCCTGGCCAGTGCTCTGGCGGCGCTGACGCACTACGGGGCCGCGCTCGTCCTGGCGCCTCCTGCTCTGGCCGTCTGGGTCGGCCATGCGCGGGCCGGACGCCGGACCGCCGTCGCCGGCCAGCTGGCCGTGGGCGTGGCCTCCCTCATCGGCGTGGGCCTGCTGGTACATCCATATCTGCCCGGCCAGCTCCTGGGCACGGCGGCGGATGCGGCCGCAGAACCGCTGCAGATGCCGATGGCAGAGCTGGCTCGTCTGGCCCGGGCTTGCGGGGCCGTGGTGCTCTTCCTTCTCACGGGCTGGCCCTACGCTGGCCTCCCCACCGCATGGCAGATCGCGGTTCCGGTGCTGCTGGTCCTGGCCACGCTGGCGGCGGTCTCCCGGCGGCCAGGGGCCATCGGAGGGACGCCGTTGCTCTGGCTGGGCCTGTCGCTGGCGGCCTACTACCTGGCGCTGCGCCTGGGCTGGTACGCCTATGGGCAGCCGGGCTTCCGTTACTCCCTATTCCTCTCTCCGCTCCTGGCCGTGGTCCTGGGCGGCGTCTTCGCCTGGCACGAGCGGCGCCATCCCAGGGCGACCTGGGCGGCGTTGGCCCTACTGGTGGGGCTGTCGCTGATCTGGCTGCCGAACAGGAGCATCTCTCAGGTGACCCGGGGGGCCCTGGCGTGGCCGGAGACGGAGGACGTCAGGGAAGTGGTTGGCTTCTGGCGGGAGCGCCGCCGGAGTCCGGAGCCCACCTACGTGTACTACGGGGCGGTGCCCGCATTCCGCTACTACCTGCTCCGGGCCGGCCTGGAGCAGGAAGATCTCCCGCCGGGCTGGTATGCTTCGTGTTGGGTTGGGGAGGCTGAGGCGGATTTCTGCATCGCCGATGGCGTCGTCTACGGCGCGTGGCTGAGGCACCTAAGCCCGGAGGCCAGAGGCGCTGCCGTGCTCTCAGCGCTACCCGATGGCACTGGGTCCTTCTGGCTGGTGACGGCGCACACGGCACCAGACGAGGAGAATCAGCTCCTGGCGCAGCTGAGCGCTGCCTACACACCTGCGATGGCGTTCTCCGCCCGGGGTGCGTCGGTGTACCTGATGGAGCGTCGTCATGAAGGATAGCCACGTGATGGAGGGTGGGGCACTGGTGGCCCGGGGCCAGGGCTCCACCGGCGTGATGTGGTTGCGGTGGCCCTCGGGCGCGGCGGCAGGGTTGCTGCGCTGCCTGGCCGCTCTGGTGCTGTGTCTGCAGGTAGCGGCCTGCGGCCCGACCTCGGTGCCACCGACCGCTCGGCTCTCGCCTGTGCCCACCGTGACGCCCCTCCCGGCGGTATTCCAGGGGGAGGAAGCCTACGGGCACGTTCTGGCCCAGGTGGACCTGGGCCCCCGGCCCACCGGATCGGAGGCCGCGCTTCGCACCGCTGATTACATCGCCGAGCACCTGCGCCGTCTGGGCTGGGAGGTCGAGTTTCAGGACTTCACCTACCGCGGCACCCCATGCCGTAACGTCATCGGCCGGGCGGGCTCTGGCCCCATCGCCCTCATCGGGGCTCACTACGACACCCGCCGCCATGCCGACCAGGACCCTGACCCGGCCCGGCGCACAGAGCCGGTCCTGGGAGCTAACGACGGGGCCAGCGGGGTGGCGGTGCTGCTGGAGCTGGCCCGCGCTCTGGAGCCGGAGAAGCTCTCTCACGAAGTGTGGCTGGTGTTCTTCGACGCTGAGGACAACGGAGGGCTGGATGGATGGGAGTTCATCGCCGGCTCGCGCCACTTCGCCGCCAACCTGGCGGTGGAGCCGGAGTTCGTCATCATTGCTGACATGGTGGGGGACGCCGATCAGCAGCTGTACAAGGAGCGGAACTCGACCCCGGCGCTGCAGGATCGGGTCTGGGCACTGGCGGCCCGTCTGGGCTATGGGGAGTACTTCATAGACGAGTACCGGTGGGCCATGCTGGACGACCACACACCGTTTCTTGAGCGAGGCATACCAGCACTGGACGTGATAGACTTCGACTATCCCTACTGGCATACTGGCCAGGACACGGCCGACAAGGTGGCTCCCGAATCTCTGGAGAGAGTGGGACGGGTGGTCGAGGTTCTCCTTGAGGGGGTGGGGAGCTAGGCAAGAGGCCAGGTCATACTGCCGTTGGGCCGTGGGCGCAGGCCACCGAGCCCGCCTAGGGGCGAACACGAGGTTCGTCTGCGCAGCGTGTGTGCCCGCGCTCATCGGTTCAGCTGCACAGAGGACACCAGGGAGTGGAACCATGCTTAGGATTGGGTTCGCCAGGCAGGACATAACCCCGCCGCTGGGGGTACCGTGCAGCCTGGGGCTGGACGACGAGTGCCAGGAGATCTTCGATCCGCCTCACGTGCGCGCCCTGCTTCTCTCCGATGGCGAGGACCGCGTCCTGCTGCTTTCGACCGACTTGATCGGCCTGCAGCGCCGCAACCAGCTCGACCTGAAGCGGGCTATCGGCGCCGCCACCGGTCTACCCGAAGGTCGTATCCTCGCTCACGCCACGCACACCCACGAGGCTCCCACCGTCCAGGTGGCCAACAACGAGCCTCTCGAGCCCTATGGCCTGGTGTTCGCCGACCCCAGCTACTACCGCACCTTCTTGGACCGGGCAGTGGCTGCGGCGCAGGAGGCCGTGTCGGACACCTTCGAGGTCGAGGCGAGTTGGGGACGGGGGCGAGTGGTGGGAGTGGCCAGCAACCGCCGCATACTCGACGAGCAGGGCCGCCTGCACTGGCGCTCCAGCCGGCCCCCGGCCGAGGCCCGCGAACTGCCGGAGGGGGAGATAGACCCGTGGGTGCGGGTGCTGCGCCTGAGCGAGATCGGCGGGCCGCGGGAGGTACTGCTGCTCAACTACTGCTGCCATCCCACCGCGGCTGGCGGCGACGAGGAATGGTACGTCACCGCCGACTTTCCCGGGGAAGCCATGCGCCTGCTGGAGACGGAGCGCCCCTACCGCTACTGCACCTACTTCACCGGCCCCTGCGGCAACATCAACCCGGGCAAGTACGTGGGAGACGGGCAGGAGCCCTCCGACCGTGTGCGCGACGTGAGAGTGCTGGGTCGCAACCTGGCGGATGGGGTGCGGGCCGCCTTGCGGGAGATGGAGCCAGTCCAGGGCGACGGACTTCGCTTCCACAGCCGCACCGTGCGCATGCCCCTGCGAGAGGACCTGCCGACGCGGGCGAAGCTGGAGGGGCAGCTGAGGGCAGCGGTGGAAGTATACCGGCAGGCGCAGCGCGAGGGCCGACGACTGCCCGGAGGCGGTGACATTCGCCGCCTGGCGCACAAGCTCCAACTTCTCCGACTGACTGAGGATGGGGTGCTGCCCACCGACGTGGCCGCCTTGCGTTGGGGTAGCTTCGCCGCCGCTTTGCTGCCGGGCGAATGTTTCCTGGAGATCGCCGAGAGCCTTTGGCGCCAATTCCCCGACCTCAACCTGGTTCCGGTGGCCCCGATAGACTACAGCCTCGGCTACGTGCCCACGCCCGAGACGTTCCAGCAGGGAGGGTACGAAGCAGGTGTGGCCAACGTCAGCCCTTTGGGATTCGAGACCCTCGTCGAGGCGGCGACGAAGGCTCTCCAGGAGGTCAGCTAGATACGATACGGGATGAAGTAGGGAGGGATCATGGCCAAGATTCGCCTGTATCGAGGTGACATAACTGAGCTGGAGGCAGATGCCATCGTCAACGCTGCCAACTCCTCCTTGTGGATGGGTGCGGGCGTGGCCGGGGCCATCAAGCGGCGCGGGGGCGACGAGATAGAGAAGGAGGCGCTGGCCAAGGGGCCCATCGGCGTAGGGGAAGCGGTGGCTACCGGTGCCGGGAAGCTGGCGGCGCGTTACGTCATTCACGCGGCTGCTATGGGGCCCGACCTCATCACCGACGAGGAGAAGATCCGCGCTGCCACCCGCAACACCCTGCTCCTTGCCGACGAGTTGTCGCTGCGCAGCGTAGCCTTCCCCGCCTTGGGAACCGGCGTGGGCGGCTTCCCGCCCGCCGAGGCCGCGCGGGCCATGGTGGACGAGGTCCTGGCCCACCTGGAGCGGGGCACCGGGCTGGAGCTCATCGTTTTCGCCCTCTTCGGCAGCCAGACCTACGACGCCTTCGAGGCGGAGCTATCCTCGCGGCCGCTGCCGCCTGGGGTGACGATAGAACGCTGATGGCGCTGATGATCCGCAGATCAACGCTGATCAGGAAGAGACTATGGTGAAAGATCAGCGTGGATCAGCGTTCTATCAGGCGCACCAGCGTTCCCTTGGGCACGGTGGCGGCTTTGTGCTGCTGCTGGCGCTGTTCGTCGCCTTCAGGTTGGGCTCGCTGTTCCTGTTCCGGCCGGGCGGGTTCCTGGCCGACTTCTCCGACTACTACTACTACCGCGAGTATGCCGCCCTGTCCGACCGGGGCCTATACCCCTACGTCAACATCTGGAGCCCTTACCCGCCCGTGTTTCCCTGGCTGCTGGTGGGCCTGTACCGACTCTCGCTCCTGCTGCCGCCCTGGGAGCAGCCCCAGCTGGTGTTCAACTTGCTCCTGAGCTCGGTGATGGCTATTTCCGAGGCCGGCACCTTGACCATGGTGCATGCTCTCGCCCGCCGCGTGGGGGGACGCGGACGGGCCCTGCGGTCGGCGGCGTTCTACGCTCTGCTGTTCCTGCCCGCCTACACCGCCCAGGCTCACTTCGACAGCCTGCCTGTGTTCCTGCTGCTGCTGTCACTGTGGCTGGCTCTGGAGGGCCGATGGGTCCTGGCGGGGCTCGCGGGCGGAGTGGGAGCGATGACCAAGTTGCTGCCCGCCCTGGCCTTCCCGGTGGGCCTGCGTCGCCTGGCGCCTGACCGAACGTATCTTCGACAGGTTGTCGCCGGGCGGGCTGTTCTTCGCTACCTCGGCGGGGGCGCGGCCGCCGTGCTGGCCGTGGCGGCGCCCTTTCTCTATCTGAACCCTCGGCTGCTCCTGGCGCCCCTGGACGTCCAGCGCATCCGCCCACCTTGGCAGACTGTCTGGGCGGTGCTGGACGGGTACTACGGGTTTGGGGTAGCTCCGGCGGACGTGCGCGACCTGGCGGCACTGAGCGGGCCGGCCTGGCAGGGCCGGGTGCCTTACGGGCTTCTCACCCTGGCGTTCGCGGGGCTATACCTCGGGCTGTACCTGGCTCGGGCCGACTGGCACCGACCCCGCACCGCGGTGGCCTTCGCCGGCCTAAGCCTGGCCTCGCTCTTCGTGCTGAGCAAGGGCTGGAGCCCGCAGTACCTGCTCTGGCTGCTGCCTTTCGTGGCCGTGCTGTGGCCGGACTGGCGGGGGGTCGTGCTGGCGCTGAGTCTAACGTTCGTCAACTACCTCGAGTCCCACGGGTACTTCATCCTGCTGCCGGAGGAAGACTGGCTGCTGGTGCTCACGACCTCGGCGCGGACGGTGCTCCTGCTGGGTCTGGCGAGCGGCCTGGCGCTGGACTACCTGGGCCGGCCCTGGCCGCTGGCACTCCTGCGTCGGCTGGCCCCGGCTGCTGCCGTCCTGGCGGTGGTGGGGCTGGCCCTGCTCTCCTGGCGGCTGGTGGAGGCCTACTCCCGCTCTCGCTACCTGGCGGACCCGGCCCGACCGGCGGTGGAGTTCCTGCAAGCGGAGAGCCGGCCGGGGGAGACGCTCCTGTTCTTGCGCCAGCCTGACCTGGAGCGCTTCTATCCCCACCTGCATCGCTCTCTGCACCTGCGCACGCTGGACGACCGCCCCCACGACGGCGACCTGAGCGGGTATCTGGAGCGGCAGGTGGCGGCTCTGCCGGCGACGGGCCTGTGGCTTGCTCTGCCTCGGGAGGACGAGCCGACTCTCGCCCCTGATGCAAGGCGCGCGCTCGCGGCCCTTGCCTATTTGGTGGGCGAGGTGGAGTCGGGGCCGTATCGCCTCTCCCACTGGATTCCCCGCGCTGGGCTGACGGTGCTGGAGCCGGGGGTCCGCTTCGGGCCCTCGGTGGAGCTGGTGGCGTGGCGGTGGGCGGTGGCGGAGGGCGGGGAGGCGCTGACGGTCGAGCTGATCTGGCGCCGCGATGGGCCGCTGGAAATGTCCACGTCCGCCTTTCTGCATCTTACCGCCGAGGACCTGCGTCCCCTGACCCAAAGCGATGGACCTCCGGCTTGGGGCGAGGGGAACGTCCTGGGTCGGCACCCGCTTGACCTGAGGGGCCTGGCCGAGGGGCGCTACCTGCTGCTGGTGGGGTTGTACCAACCCCAGTCGGGGCGCCGCCTGCTCACCGCGGACGGAAGCGACTACCGCGTGCTGGCCGACCTGGAGGTGGGCTCGGGCGTTCGAGTGGCGCCGCGATGAAGGTGGGGGAGGCTACTCGAGGCCGGCGGGTGGGAGCGGCCCTGTTCCTCCTGCTCCTCGCGGTGCAGGCCCTCAACTTCAGCGGCGTGCCCCACTCCAGCGATGGCATTGCCATGCTCGCTACCGCCGAGAGCCTGGTGCGGCGCGGCGACCTGGACATGAACTCCTTTCTGTGGATGGGGTTGCAGCAGGGGTCCTTCGGCCCCGACGGGGAGCTCTACTCGCGCAAGGGCATGGGGCAAAGCCTGGCGGCGCTGCCGCTGGCCCGGCTGGGCCTGCGGACGAAGGCGGTGGGCCTGTTCCAGGCCTCCATGCTGCTGGGCCCATTGGTCGCTGCCGGCACCGGCTGGCTGCTGTACCGGTGCTTGCTTGGGCTGGGCTACTCGCTGGCGGCTTCACTGGTGGCGGCGCTGGCGCTGGGGCTGGCCACGCCCGTGTTGCCTTACGGCAAGTATTTCTTCAGCGATCCTCTCACCGGGCTGGCCCTATTCGGCGCCTTCGCCGGCTGGCTGCGCTACCGGGCGCGGCCGTCGGCGCTGATGGCGGCAGGGGTAGGAGCGGCGCTCGGCGTCGCCGTCCTCACCCGCACCACCTCGCTGGCGCTGGCCCCGGTCTTCGCCCTGGCGCTCTGGTGGGAGAGAGCCGGCCTGACCGCCCCAACCCCTCCTTTGTCGGGCTCAAGACAGGCTCTTCGCTGGACAGGACGGGGGGAGCTAGATCTCGCCTCAGCCACGGGCGGGAGAGGGGCCGAGGGCGAGCGGGCTTTGCCTTCCCCTTCTTCCGCTCAGGCCAGGGGTGGGGGGACGGGGTGGCGCCTGACCCATCTGCTGGCTTTCGGCTTGGGGCTAGCCATCTTCGTGGCCCTGTCCGGGTGGTTCAACCTGATCCGCTTCGGCCACCCCCTGACGAGCGGGTACCTGCCTCAGGAGTCGTTCTCCGGAGACCTGGTAGCCGGGGTGGCCGGGCTGCTGGTGAGCCCCGGCCGGGGCCTGTTCCTGTACGCCCCCATCCTGCTCCTGGCCCTTCCCGGATGGCTCGGGCTCCGGCGGCGCGACGCCGAGACCGCCTGGCTGGTGCTGGGCGTCTTCGTCCTGCACGTGCTCATCTACGGCAAGTGGTTCATGTGGCATGGGGGCTACTGCTGGGGGCCTCGCTTCCTGCTGCCCACGCTGCCCTTTCTGGCCCTGGCCTTGGCGCCGGTGTGGGAGCGGGGCGGGCCGTGGCGAGGGGGCTTCCTCGCCCTGGGCGCTCTCAGCCTGGTGCCGCAAGTGCTGGGCTCCCTGGTCCACTTCGCCCCCTTTCAGGACGACCTGCTTCTGACCGGCCTGCCCCTCTTCGACGGACGCACCTTCTGGGACCCGGCCTACTCGCCCCTCCTGCGCCAGTGGGCCTACGTCCGGCCGGAGGCCCTGGACTTCGCCTGGGCCCGGCGGGCGGGCGCCCCTGCGCCTCTCGACCTCTCCGCTCTGGGGGTGCTCCTAGTCACACTGGGGTTGGCGACGGCGGCGCTCCTGCGCGCCCTGCGGGGACGGGCTGGTGTCCTGCTGGCGGTGGCCGCCCTGGCGCTGGTGGGCTCGTGGAGCCTGTCGCTGGTCCGCTCTCACGCAGGCGGCACTCACGCGCTCGACCCCCTGCTGCGACTGGTCGAGGCACAGGAGCGGCCCGGCGATGCGTTGCTGGCTCTAGTCCCCGCCGACTCGGTGCCCTTCTCCGACCGCTACGAGGGGCGCCTGCCGGTATACTCGACGGCTGCGCCCGACGAGGACCTGCCGGCCGGGCTGGTGTCGCGCTATCGGCGCTTCTGGGTGCTAGCCGAAGCCTCAGGGACGGGGGCGGAATCGTGGCTGGGCGACGACGCCTACCCTGCCCTGACCGCCGGCTCCGGCGATCGCCGCCTGTCCCTGTACCTGATGGCCTCCGGCCCGCTGGCGGCCACTGGCGTGGACCGGCGCACGGTCGACGGGGCGGTGCTACAGGAGGTGGCCACGCTCAGGCAAGGGGACGATTTGCTGGTGCGCCTCACCTGGCTGGCCGACTCGCGGCCCTCGCGGGACTACAAGGTGTTCGTGCACGTGCTGGACCGCTCCGGGGCCCTGCTGGCGCAGAGTGACGCCGTCCCCGTGGGGTGGACCCGACCGACCAGTACCTGGCGGCCGGGAGAGGCCATCGTGGATCGGCACGGCCTCGTGCTTCCTTCAGGGACTGCGCCGACTCTGGTGCGGGTGGGGCTCTACGATGCCGACAGCGGGCAGCGGCTCGAGTGGACGGGCGGGGTGGACGCTGTGGACGTGCCTTTCTCGCCTTGACTTGGGAGGTGGGGGCGTGGCCCGCCCTGGGACGTGGTGGGTACCTGTCGTCGTCCGGCTGCGCCCATTCCGTCCCTTCCTTACACTGCTCCCTTCGCGCGCTCTTGGCGCTCTCCGCAGCAAGCGTTGGTTGTGAACTGGCACGCACAATGCACTTGCTTTGCAGGTAGGCTGGCGCCGGTGGCGTGTGGAGGCCTGCGCCCGGCGCCGGGCTAGATCAGCGCACGCAGACCGTGCTCGGGGGAGGACAGGATGGAGGAGTTCTTCCGACTCAAGGAACGCGGCACCAACGTACGGACGGAGATCGTCGCCGGGCTGACGACCTTCATGGTCATGGCCTACATCATCTTCGTGAACCCGTCAATCCTGTCGGCAGCGGGCGTTCCCGCCGGGCCGGCCCTGGTGGCCACTTGCGTGGTGGCCGGGGCCATGACGCTGCTGATGGGTCTGTGGACCAATTACCCCTACGCCATCGCCCCGGGCATGGGCATCAACTCGGCGCTGGTGGCCCTGGTCCTGACCAACGCCGAACTGGGGCTCACCTGGCAGGAGGCCATGGGGGTCATCTTCCTGGAGGGGTTGCTCATCACCATCCTGGTCCTTACGGGCTTGCGGGAAGCTATCATGAACGCCATCCCCATGAGCCTGAAGCGGGCCATATCGGTGGGGATCGGCCTCTTCATCCTGTTCATCGGCCTCTTCAACGCCGGCTTCGTGCGGACCGGGGTGTTCCCACTCCCTGATGGTTCTCTCACCGGTCCTCTCACCGCTTTGGGCCTGTACAACTCCTTGCCCATCCTGGTGGCCGTCGTGGGGTTGCTGTTCACGCTCTTGCTGCTGGCGCGCCGGGTCCGGGGCGCTTTGCTCTGGGGCATCCTGGGCACCACCGTGTTCGCCATCGCCCTGCGCTACCTGACCGGCAACCCGACCTCCGTGGTTCCGGGCGCAGCCGAGATCCCGCCGCTGGACCAGATCCTGGTGGCTCCCTCCTTCGCCACCTTCGGATCGGGCCTGAACCTGGGCGTCTTCGGCAAGCTGGGGGTCATCACGGCAGCGCTCACCATCTTCTCGTTTATGCTCTCCGACTTCTTCGACACCATGGGCACGGTCATCGGGATCGGCGCCCAGGCCGGTTGGGTGGACGAGCGCACGGGCAGCATGCCTCGTCTGCGCGAGATTCTGGTGGTGGACTCGCTGGCAGCCATGTTCGGCGGCATCGCCGGCTCCAGCAGCGCCACCACCTACATCGAGAGCGCTGCGGGAGTGGAGGAAGGCGGCCGCAGCGGACTCACCTCGGTGGTGGTGGGCATTCTATTCCTGTTGGCCGTGTTCCTGTCGCCCCTGGCCGGGGTAGTGCCGCAGGAAGCGACGGCGGCGGCCCTCATCCTGGTCGGCTTCCTGATGGTGCAGCAGGTGCGGGAGATACCCTTCGACAGGATCGAGGAAGGGGTGCCCGCTCTGTTCACCATCGTGTTCATGCCCTTCGCCTGGAGCATCACCAACGGCATCGCCTGGGGCTTCGTCACCTACGTCTTCCTGAAGGTGGCTATGGGGAAAGGCCGACAGGTGAGCGGCCTGCTCTACGGCACGGCCGTGGCCTTCGTCCTGTACCTGGCGCTGCCCGCCATCCAGGCGCTGCTGTAGGGGGAGTTCACCGCAGAGAACGCTGAGACCGCAGATAGGATGGAAAGGAGAGGCACGCCGAATCCTTGCCGATAGGGCGCGTTTCCTCTCCGCTGAGGTGCATGTGGCGGAGGGCACTCCCCCGGCCGCCTGGCCGGGGGAGCGCCCTCCTCGGGGTGCAAGGCAGGGAGTTTGCTTCCGGGTCCATCGCCCCGATAATGGGGCCATGCCGGCGTGCGTGTCGTCGGCGGGTCGAGTGACGTTAGCTGAGCTGTCAGGAGGAGCGTAAGCCATGCGCCGTGTGAAGAGCCTCCCCGCGGTGGGCGAGAGGATGCCCGGGTTCCGTCTTCCTTCGAGCGACGCGCGCCGGGTAGACCGGGACGACTATCGAGGCCGCCACAACCTGGTCGTGGTGTTCTCCGGTGGGCACGAGGAGGGAGCAGCCAGCGCCCTCCTTCGGAAGCTGGCTTCTCGAGAGGAGGATCTGGAGCTGGAGCGGGCCCTGGTACTCCTGGTGATTCCGCGGTCGGAGGCCGGAGCCCTCGCCTTCGCCCGTCGGGCCCGCCTGCCCTTCTCCGTCCTGGCGGACGAGAGCGGCGAGGCTCACCTGGCCGTGGGCGCTGCTGGCCCGGAGGGCGAACTGCGACCGGCGGTCTTCGTGCTGGACCGGTGGGGCACCGTCTACGCTCGCTTCCTGCCGGAGGGTGAGGAGGGCTGGCCCGAGGCGGGCGATATACTGGGTTGGCTGGAGTACATTCAGATCCAGTGTCCGGAGTGAGGGGCGCCCGAGTGGCCGGCGCAGGTTGCGCCGTAGGTTCGTTGCCGTCAGGTCGGCCAATCTAGCATCGTGCTGCAACTATGGTAGGCCGTATGATTTGACACTCTCACTTACGTGGGTGTAGATGTCTCCTCCGAAGGTGTAGCAGTTGCTGCCGGAGGCGACACTGGCCATCCACCGTGACATCCTGCCTGACGCGAGAGTGGGCGTCTCCGTGCCCACGGGCAACGCGCGGCGGCTGAGAAGGCCCGAGGCGGTCGTGGTGGCGCTGCTAATTCTAGTGGCGGGGGCGGTGCGCCTCCCCGGCCTGGAGCAGGTTCCGCCGGGGCTTCACTTCGACGAGGCGTACAACGCTCTGGATGCGCTCGGCGTTCTCCAGGGCCACCGGCCCGTGTTCTTCGAGGGCAACTTCGGGCGCGAGCCCCTCTTCATCTACCTGCTGGCGGCGGCATTCAGTCTGTTCCCCCCTGGCCCGGCGCTCATCCGGGCTGTCTCCGCCGTGGCCGGGGTGCTGGCCGTCCCACTCACCTACGGCATCGGCCGGTTGCTGTTCCCCGGCAGTCGCTGGCCGGCGGTACTGGCGGCGCTGGTGCAGGCCTTCCTGCCCTGGGACCTGCACTTCAGCCGCTACGGACTGCGGGTGGAGTTGCTGCCGCTGCTGGGGAATGCCGCCCTCCTGTGCCTGCTGCTGGGATGGCGCAGCGGGCGACGCGCCTGGTACGTTGCCTCCGGTGGGTTCCTGGGACTGGCCCTGTATGGTTACATGGCCGCCAGGCTTCTGCCCGTGGTGGTGGCTGTGTGGGGCGCGGTGTGGCTGTGGCGCTCGGGCCGTCCGGAGAGGCGAAGGGTGGCGCTTAACCTGGGGCTGGTGGCGGTTACGGCAGCACTGGTGGTCGCCCCGCTGGCGGCCTACTTCCTCCGGCATCCGGACAGCTTTAGTCACCGGGCGGGGCAGGTGTTGATCAAGGGAGAGCCGAGGGAGCGGGTCGTCACCGTGGCCGCCAACGTGTGGGCCTGGGCCAAGGCTCTGTTCGTGCAGGGGGACGCGAACCCGCGCAACAACTTGCCCGGCGCCCCCGCCCTCACCCCCTGGCTGGCCCTGCCTGGACTGGTGGGGCTGCTGTTCGCCTTCCGCGGGCGCCGCGGGCCGGCTGCCGGGTTGCTGCTGGCGTGGTTCGGGATCATGCTCCTGCCCAGCGTGCTCACGGACCATGCCCCTAGCTTCCAGCGGGCCATCGGAGCGGCGCCTCCGCTATGCCTACTGGTGGGGTGGGGGCTGGATGAGTGGCGCGGCCTGGTCCTGCGGCTGTCGGGACGGCGGTGGGTGGCGGGGCTAGTGGCCTCTGCGGTTCTGGTGGGCCATGCTGGGCAGGCGCTGCACCAGTACTTCGTCCGTTGGGGCACCGACAATGCCCTGTACTATGCCTTCGATGAGGGCATCTACCAGATCGGCCAGTACATGCGCCAGGCGACGCTGGAAGGCCAGCGCGTGTACCTGAGCCCGGTGCGGCCCGACCACGCCACTCTCCACTTCGTCATGCGCGATGTGGGCGGCCCGGCGACGTTCGATGGCCGGGAGACCTTCGTCCTGCCTCCGGGCGGTGCTGGGCCGGTGCAGTACCTGGTGCTGGTGAGGGAGGACCATCTCACCCTGAGCAAGGTCCGCACCCTCTACCCTGAGGCGGTCGAAGAGCACGTCTTCCGCGACCGCCTGGGGCAGGCCTACGCGGTCGCTCTCCTGGGGTTGGAGCCCAGATTCCCCGCTCCTCCCCGCATGCCTCGGCTCACCGCCCGATGGGAGACCGGGATTGCGCTGGAGGGGCTGGCAGTCCGGGTGGAGCTGCCTCGCATCAACCAGGTGAGGTTCTACGTCTTCTGGAGCGCCGACTCCAGCCAGCCTGAGGACTACACCGCTTTCGTCCACTTCATCGGACCGCCCAACCCGGAGACAGGTACTCCCTTGTGGTGCCAGTCCGACTCTATGCCAGGGGCAGGCACCTATCCCACTTCGCACTGGAGACCGGGCGAGATAGTGGTGGACAGCCACACTCTCGATTTGCCCGAGGGCCTTCCTGATGGCGAGTATTACGTCGAGATCGGCTGGTACCTGCTGAGCACCGGCGAGCGCCTGCTGCTGGCGGACCCTGACGCAGGGAGTGACACGTTGCTCCTGGGCCCCTTCACTATGAGAGATGGGCGCGTGGAGCGCGATGGGGCGTAGGACGCCGATGCCGGGTGGTGTCTCTTCTCTTGCGTGAGTTCGGAGCGGGGAGGAGCTGAGCGCGAGGTCGCGCCCGTCTTGACGGAGGCGAAGGCGCAGGGTTCGTGTCCTCCTGGCCCCGGAGTTCGCTACCCCTCGAGGAGTTCGCGCGCCCACGCGCGAGAGAGCCCTGGTGGCAGACTTCTCCGTGGGGCCCCGCGCCTGGGGGCGCGGACTCCTCGCGAGGAAGAGTGGTTGCTACCTCTCGAGGAGTTCGCGCGCCCATGCGCGAAGGGGCTCCAGTGGGAGACGTGGGGTGGGGGCGCGGAGTCCTCAGGGGCGGGGCCTGAGAGGGGTCGCGCACGAAGACTCGTCTCCGCCGGCGGGGCGCTCTCCGCTTCTCTTCCCTATCCGGGGACATCGGCGTATCATCGGCACCATCAGTTTTCCTTGGAGGGTGGCCCCCTCATGCAAGGTTCACTCGTCCGCCTCCGGCCCGTCACCCGCGAGGACCTGCCGCGCTACGTGGAGTGGATCGCCGATCCCGAGGTGAGGCGCCATCTCAACTTCTACCGGCCGCTGTCCCTGGAAGACGAGGAGCACTGGTTCGAGCGCCTGAGAGGGGATGGCGGTCAGGAGGTGTTCGCCATCGAGACCCTCGAAGGCCGCCACATCGGGGGGATCGGGCTGCACGGCATCCACACTCGCTATCGCCTGGCGGAAGCGGGGATCTTCATCGGAGCCAAGGAATGCTGGGGGCGCGGCTACGGCACCGACGCCATGAGGCTGCTGCTGGCCTTCGCCTTCGACCAGCTCAACCTGCACCGAGTCTTTCTGAACGTGCACTCGGACAACTTGAGGGCCTTGCGATCTTACGAGAAGTGCGGGTTCGTCCTCGAGGGCACGCTGCGCCAGGCGGCGTACAAGGACGGCCGATATTGGGACGTGCACGTGATGGCTGTGCTCAAGGACGAATTCGAGCGAATCGGTGGGGAGGTACGGTGACCGGTAGCATCAAGATCCTGAGTGGGCGCGCCAACCCTGCCCTGGCGCAGGAGATCGCGGAGCGGCTGGGCATCTCCGTGAGCGGCGTGGATATCGTGGACTTTCCCAATGAGAACATCTTCGTCAGATTGCATCAGAGCGTGCGGGGTCAGGACGTCTATATCATCCAGCCCACCTATCCCTGGGTGAACCGCAGCATCATGGAACTCCTGATCATGATAGATACGCTCAAGCGAGCCAGCGCCGGGCAGATCACTGCCGTGGTGCCCTACTACGCCTACGGCCGGACGGACAAGAAGGATCAGCCCCGTGTGCCCATCACCGCCCGGCTGGTGGCGGACATGATCACCACGGCGGGAGCCGATCGCGTGGTTACCATAGACCTGCACGCGGGGCAGATACAGGGGTTCTTCAACATCCCGGTGGACGAACTGACGGCCTTCCACATCCTGAGCGAGTACCTGAAGGAGAAAGACCTGAGCCAGGCGGTCATCACCACCGCCGACCTGGGGTTCGCCAAGAAGGCCCGCAACTACGCTGAGGCCTTGGACCTGCCTCTCACCTTCGTGGAGAAGCGCCGCTCCGGACGCAAGGGCAGCACCACCGAATCGCTGACGGTGATCGGGGAGGTGGCAGACAAGGACTGTATCATTGTTGAAGACGAGATAGCTACCGGGGGCACTGTGATCAGCGCGGTGGAGATTCTGAAGCAGCAGGGCGCCAGGGACATCTACATCGCCTTCACCCACGCGGTTCTGGCGGGGGAGGCGGTGGCCAGGCTGGCTGCAGCGGAGGTGACGGAACTCATCACCACCAACACCCTGGCGATTCCGGCGGAGAAGCGGTTGCCCAACCTGACCGTGCTATCGGTGGCGAGCTTGCTGGCCGAGGTGATACGCCGCATTCACTACGGCATCTCGGTGGGAGAGCTGTTCGGGGAGTAGGGAGGCTGGAGGGGCTGTGACTCCGGAGATCATTGCCATCGGTGAAGCCCTGGTCGAGATCATGCGTCCGGAGCGCGACCTGCCTCTGGACCGGGCCGGGCCCTTCGTGGGGCCCTTCCCCAGTGGGGCGCCGGCCATCTTCGCCGACGCTGCCGCCCGGTTGGGGGCGCGCACCGGGTTCATCGGCGTGGTGGGGGAGGACGACTTCGGCTTGTGCCTGCGTCGCCGGCTGGAGCAGGACGGCGTGGAGCTGAGCTGCCTTCGGGTGGCGCCGGAACACACCACTGGCTGCGCCTTCGTGGCCTACTTCGCCGACGGCAGCCGTCGCTTCATCTTCCACCTGCGCCACGCCGCTGCCGGGACGCTCGGCCCCGAGGACGTGCCCGAGGGTTACTTCGCCCGCGCCCGCTTCCTGCACGTGATGGGCTCGGCGCTCGCCCTGAGCGACTCCTCCCGGGAGGCCTGCTACCGGGCGGTGCGGCTGGCACGGGAGGCCGGGGCCCGGGTGAGCCTGGACCCAAACCTGAGGCCAGAGCTCCTAGGGCTGGAGCGGGTGCGGGAGGTATGCGCCCCCGTGTTGGAAGTCGCCGACGTGGTGCTACCCTCCGGCGCGGAGGCGCGCATGCTCACCGGGGCCCCTTCGGACGGGGAGGCGGCCCGGGACCTGGCCCGCGGCGGCCGCATCGTGGCCCTCAAGCGGGGGGCAGAGGGCAGCACGGTGTATTCCGCCACAGAAGTGCTGCCCGTCCCTTCCTTCCCGGTGCAGGAGGTGGACCCGACTGGTGCCGGGGACTGCTACGACGCTGCCTTCCTGGTGGGCCTGCTGTGGGGCTGGGACCTGCCTCGGGTGGCCCGTTTTGCCAACGCCGTCGGAGCGCTCTCCATCACCAAGCTGGGTCCCATGGAAGGGGCGCCCGACTTGTCTGCTGCCCTGGCCCTAGCTGGAATCACACCCTGATTCACGCTGATCCGAAGGGGAGAACCACAGGGTATCAGCGGGGATCAGCGCAGTATCAGCGTTGCGTCTCCTCGCTGCGATCGGTGGCGGGGGGCGGCTCCACCGAGAGGGCGGAGATCTCCGCCCGCCACTCCGGGGTCATGGGGACTTCGGCTGCGGCCAGGGACGGCTCCAGCTGCTCCAGGTTGCGGGCTCCGATGATGGGCGCAGTGACCGCCGGGTGGGACATAACCCAGGCCACAGCCAGGGTGGCCGGGTGAAGGCCGCGCTCGCGGGAGTGGGCGACGAAGCGGTCTGCGATCTCGTAGTAGCGTTGCTCGCCGTAGCGGCTGGCGTAGGTGGAATTGTCCACTAGGCGTCCGTGCTCGGGGCGGGCTCCGGTGCCGTACTTGCCAGAGAGCAGGCCGCCTCCTAGGGGGCTATAGGTGATCACACCCACCTGCTCGGCCCTGGCGAGCGGCAGTATCTCCACCTCGGCCTGTCGCTTGACCAGGTTGTACATGGGCTGGAGGCATTCGAACCGGGTCCATCCCCGCTGCGCCTGGATTCCCAGCCCCTTGGCGATCTGCCAGGCGGCCCAGTTGCTCACCGCGGGGTAGACCACCTTGCCCTGCCGCGTCAGGTCTTCGAGGGCGCGCAGGGGTTCCTCGATGGGCTGGGTGGGGTCCCAGTTGTGAAGGAAGTAGAGATCGAGTCGGTCGGTGCCCAGGCGCCTGAGGCTGTCCTCGGCGGCGAGCATGATGTGGCGGCGGGAGAGCCCGCGGGAGTTGATGTCCTCGCCCATCTGCCCCATGACCTTGGAGGTGATGACCAGTTCGTCGCGGGAACCGCGAATCAGCCGCCCCAGGATCTCCTCGGCGCGGCCACGACTGTAGACGTCGGCGCAGTCGAAGAAGTTGATTCCGGCATCGCGGCAACGACGAAACATGGCCGCAGAAGTCTCCTCGTCGGCGTCCCCGCCGAACGACATGGTGCCGAAACAGAGCGCTGAGACCTGGACGCCGGTCCGGCCCAAGGTGCGGTACTGCATTTTGCCCCTCCCCGTTTGACAGCAGAATGGAACGCTGATGCCGCTGATGATGAACTGATGCACGCAGATCACGAGAGCAAGACAGATCGAAGATCGGCGTGAATCGCTATGCTATCAGTGGCATTGGTGTCGCATCAAGGTCCCGTCAGCACTCGCTCCCAGTACTCGATCACCGTGGTATAGGAGTCGGGCTCGACCACGGAGGGCAACTGCTCTCGCAGGAACCGGGGAGCCTGTCGCACTTCCTCCTGACTGGCGTCCAACACGAACAGGTCGCGCACCTGATCCAGCGAGAGGGCGCTCATAGGTACAGTTACCAACGTCTCGCCGATGCCCAGGAACCCCCCGAACCCGACTACAGCGAAGGGCACCCGGTTCTCCATGTCCGTCCCGGGGAGGGCCACCTCGACCACCAGGTCTCGTATCACCCCCAGTATCTGGTTCTCCAGGCTGACGATGGTGTGGCCGATGAGCTCGTTGGCAGTGAAGAGCAGGCTGCCCACCGACGCCGGAACAGTGACGCTGGGGAACAGGTCGGGCGTCTCCGGCCCCAGGGGCGGCACGGGGAAGCCCAGCCCCATCCAGAAGCGCCGGACCGGGTCGTCCCACCCCTGCTCGGTGCCGGTGAAGCCCGGGACTCCGGTCAGGATGGCGCGACTGGCCGCCAGGATGAACCTCTGATCCACGTCGTCCAGGTGCAGGGCGCTCATAGGGATGAGCACTTGCCGCTCGAACTGCACCAGAGCGTAGATGACTCTGGCCGAACTGGGAGTGGGCGTCAGTACCGGCTGATCTTCAGAGGGCAGCTCGGGGAGGAGCTGGACCCGAGTTACGCTGATGTCTACCAGCAGGTCTTCGAAGGTCGCCGGCTGATCGGCGTCCAGCACGGTGATGGGATACTGCAGGAGCTGGGTGAGCGGCAGCGCCGGCCCGGGCACGCTGATCCCGGGGGCGGCCTGCTGGGGGACTGGGACGCTCACGCGCAACCAGTAAGCGCGCACATCCTGATCCCAGGGCACGTCGCTGGGCTCTAGCAGCGCCTCTGGGTTCCAGGCGGGTGCGGCGATCAGCAACCCGCGTTGGATGGCGGTTCTGAGTGCGCCTTGCTCCAGGTCAATGGCAAAGCCGGCCAGGGGGGCGGCCACCGTCCGGCTGCCCTGTCCCTGCGGAAGAGGGAGGTTGATGACGGCGTAGGTCAATCGGCTGGGACCTTCGACCGGTGCGGTGAGGCGGGCGGCGCTGAGGACGGAGCTGAGCTCCACCACCAGGTCCTCGACAGTGCCCAGCGTCTCTCCCTGGAGGCTGAGCACGGGGTACCCTAGAAGGCGCCCCGCCTGTATGACCCGCTCCGGCTCAGTCGTCGTCCCCGGTTGGGGGACGGGAGTAGGCTCCTGGGCCCAGGCTCTGCTGGTCGGGGCAAGGGCCAGACACAGGACGCCGATGGTCAGGAGAACCGCCGCGAGGGGTTGTGGCACCTTCATGAGTGCTCTCATCTGCTGACTCCTCAAGCCAACTGCAAGAGATACCTAACTGACGCCAACTGTACCACAACTGGCGGCGTCTGTGGAGCGCAATCCGGAAGCTGCCGATCGAGGTCGTCATCGGAAGAGGGGCATGCTGTCCCCAAGGGATGATGAGGCCAGTGGCGTGGGCATGAAGCGGCGGGAGGGGCGACCGGCCCCTCCCGCCATCTGAGGTCTTCCTGGGGCTACCTCCGGCCGCCGCGTGGAAGTCGGCCGGGTTCCGCGCGCTGCATCGCCGTCCTACCAGCGTGCGGTCTCTTCCCAGCCCAGCTCGGTGTGCCAGAATCCGGCGAACTCATCGTCCCAGCCGGGCGAGAGTTCACCGGGGAGGATATCGTGGCTGAAGCGAGGCGAGCTCTCGAAGGCCTCCCGGGTGGTGGGCAGGTAGAAGGTCCTTACGGAGGGGTCGGGATCTACGCTCATTGCCTCAAAGGGGACGAGCGCGTACTGCTCCCCTATGCCGAGGAAGCCGCCGAACCCTACGATGGCGTACTTCGCCCGAGCGGCGACGGGAGCGGGAGCACCGAAGGGTGACTGGCCGGCCTCGCCCAGGCCCTGCTGGCCGAACTCGATCACGAAGTCAGAGATCTCGCCCAGAGTGTCCTCGCCAGTAGCGTCACGGACGGCGTAGCCCGTGAGCTGGCTACCGCGGAAGGTGCTGCGCTCGGGATGACGGAGGTGAAGCTTGGCATGATGGTGAGAGCGTGCTCGAGATGACGCCAAGGGGCTCAGAGCCTGCCCTGAGGGCACCGAGGAAGGAGGCGGTGGGGCACCGGCCCTCGGTGCGGCCCGAGGTATCGGAGGCTGCTGCCCTCGCCCAGTCCAACCCCAGGCGGAATTGCACCCGGGCGTAGGGCTTTCTCATGTTTGCGGTGAGGAGGTGAGGAGGGCAAGGGCGTAGGCCAGGTGAGCAGCGCAGTAGCGGCGGGCAGCGGCGAGGTTGGTGAAGCCAGCTAGGCGCAGCAGCCCAATGACGAGGTTGTTGAGGCTGGCCATGACGTGGCCGGCCTGGCCCTGGGTAAGACGGGTGGCGTCCTCGCGGAAGGTCACATCCCGGCGGTAGTGCAGGCCATTCTCCACTCCCCAGTAGGCCCGCGTCAGCTCAAGGAGCCGTTCTGGTGAGGCCTGATCTGCTGTGAGACTGGTCACGCCGTAGACGATCTCGTGCTCGTGCTTGCCGGTCTTGCTCTGCACCCGCTCCCGCTCCAGCTGAAAGACCTGCTCTAGCCCCGGCCAGTCGCTGTAGCCTTTGAGCTCACCACTCACCGTGATCCTTCGACGCTCCCTGCGGCCGTGGCCCTTGTCCACCTGCTGGGCGCGGGCAAAGTCATGGCCCAGCCGTCCCCCCTCCACCGTGCGATCATCACCGCTGAAGAGCTCCTCGATATCGGCGCGCAGGGCGGGCTGGTTGTCCTTGACCAGCCACAGGTACTGCCCTCCCGCCTCCAGGACCTGAGTGGAGAGGGCCCGCTGGGTGTGGAGGGCATCAGCGGTCACGATCTTGCCCTCAAGGTCCAGCCCGGCCAGCAGGACCGGAGCAGCACTGATCTCGTTGGTGTGGGGGTCCAGCGCCACCTGCAACAGGGCAATCCCCTTCTGGGGCAGGCAGGCCACCAACAACTTGAGCCCCTCTGGGTCCTGGGCGTCCACCGTGCCCCGGATGGTCTTGCCATCGATGCTGATCAGCACCTCCAGACCCGCCTGGGGCGACTCCTGGAGGAAGGCCCCTATGGCCCGGTCCAACTCCTCCGGGCACACTGCCCCCGCCAGCACCCGCCGGTAGGTGTTGTGGTGAGGCACCCGGGCCAGCTTCATCCCCAGGGCCCGCCCCAACTGCTCTCGGCGGTGTCTGACCCACTCGGCAATCCCACTAGGCCGATCCTCCCCGCAGAGCTTGGCCAGCACCACAAAGAGCAGGATCAGGGGCAGGGGATAGCGCTTGCCCTGCCGGTGCCGCCTGTCACTCAGAGCCTCCAGTCGGCGCCACAGAGAGCGCACCTCAAAGACCACCGGACCCACCGCTGTCATCTGATCAGAGGAGAGTGTGCTATACTGCACCTTGAGCCTCCTTGGTTAGTGCTTGCTTCTCAGCTTTACAATAACCAAGTGAGGCTCGCTTCGCATCCCCTCCGGCTCACCCCTTGCTCCGCTCACCTCCCCGACTTTGAGAAAGCCCTACACCCGGGCGGCTGGCCCTTGACAGGGTGATGGTGCGGGTGCATAACGTCGCCAGCGCGCGGGGGGACCACTGCCGCGCTTCTGGGCGGACCAGTTCGGAGGACAAATGGGCGACAAGGTGAGGATAGGGTTCATTGGCTCTGGGGGCATCGCCATAGGCCACGCTATGAGGCTGCACGACAGCGGGTTGGCGGAAGTGGTGGCGCTGTCGGACCCGAGCGAGGCAAGCCTGGCACGCATGAAAGAAGCGCGGCCCGAGTTGGCGGATGTTCCCACCTTCAGTGACTACCGGGAGATGCTGGACAAGGTGGCGATGGACGGAGTTGAGATCCACTCGCCGCACTGCTTCCACGCCCGGCAGATACTGGATGCGCTCGATGCCGGCCTGCACGTCCTTTGCGAGAAGCCCATGACCTCGACGGTGGCCGATGCCCGGGCGGTGATAGCCAGGCGGGACGAGACGGGCAAGATCCTCACCATTTCGTATCAGCGGCACTACGAGCCCACCTACCAGTTCATCCGTGAAATGGCCCAGGGAGGGGACCTGGGCCGGCTGCAGATGGTCTCCTTGGTGTTGAGCCAAGATTGGCTCCGTGGCACCCGCGGGACCTGGCGGCAGAGCCTGGAGATATCCTGTGGCGGACAGCTCAACGACTCGGGCAGCCACCTGGTTGACATGATGCTCTGGACTACCGGGCTGGAGGCCGATCGGGTCTACGCCGAGATCAACCGCTACGACTGCGAGGTGGACATTGATAGCGCCATCGTCGCTCGCTTCGTGGGGGGGACGCTGGGCAACGTGACCATCATGGGGGCCTCGCCCACTCCCTTCTGGGAGTTCTTCGGGGTGTGGGGTTCAGAGGGCGCCGTGGTCTACGACCGGCTCAACGGCGTCCAGGTGCTCAGGGTGGGGCAGGAACCACTGACGCCGGAGCTCCCTCCTGCCGATAACAACCCCGACCTGAACTTTGTCCGCGCCATCCTGGGCCTGGAGGAGCCGGGCGTTCCCGCTGAGTGCGGCTTGCGGGTCAGCGAGTTCACCGAGGCGGCCTGGCGGTCGGCGGGGCTGGGGCGGCCGGTCTTGGTGCGGGAGATGTGATGCCACGTCTGGCCATACTCACCAGCGGAGGGGACTCGCCTGGCACCAACGCTGCCATCGAGTCGGCGGTTCGGCACGCCGATCGACTGGGGCTGCAGACTCTCGGGGTGCGTTCTGGTTTTGCCGGACTGGCTGAGGGCGAGCTGGAGACGCTCACGCCGGCACAGGTGGATGGCATCTCCGCTCGGGGAGGTACGGTGCTAGGCACTTCCCGGGACCGCACGGTTGGCGACCGGAGTGGCCGGGACCGTATCTTGCAAGTGATCTCTCGGGAAGGCATAGATGGCGTCATCGTGCTGGGAGGGGATGGCAGTATCCGGCACGGAGCGACGGCGCTGGAAGCCATGGGAGTGACCTGTGCGGCCATCCCCTGCACCATAGACAACGATGTGCCGGGCACGGATCGCACCCTGGGCTTCGACACCGCCTGCAACCGCGCCATCGCTCTCGCCGATGCGATTCGGGACACCGCCCAGGCTTTGCCCGGTCGAATGTTCGTGCTGGAGACGCTGGGGGGGAACACGGGGTTCATTGCGTTGGCCGTGGCTGAGGCGGTGCATGCCGATCTCGTCTTGCTACCCGAGTACCCTTTGGATCTGGACTACGGGGCCAGACGCATGCGGGCAGCCGTGGCGCGGCAGGGGTACGCTCTGGCGGTGGCCTCCGAAGGGGCCGGCGACGTGCCCAGCATGGCCAGCTACCTGGCTGAGGCGGCCGGCCATCGAGTGCGGCTGACTTCGATCGGGCACGCGCAGCGGGGAGGAGCACCGAGCTTCCTGGACCGGTGGCTAGCGGAGAGGTTCGCTGCTGCTGCCGTGTCTCACCTGGGCCGGGACCAGGGCGGATCGGCGTCGCCTGGTAGCGTGGACGCAGCCACGCGCAGTAGTGTGGGCGTGGTTGCCGTCTGCCGGGGGTACGACGTCGAACTGGCGCCGCTCGCTGAGGTGATCGGGGGGCACAAGCAGCCGGACCACGGCGTCTTTCAAGCTCTCAACGGGCTGGCGGTCCAGCCCTGACCTTCTACCCATACACACCTGACCGCGAGCGCCCGATACTAAGGCGTTCGGGAAGGGTGAAAACGTAGCCGGATCGGCGATCAGCATAGGAAAGGGGCCAGCTCATGGCGAGCCCGGCCGGCGATCGGCGTTGCCCGAGGTGCCGGAGCAGGACAGCGCAGTTGGCGCGCACCTGCGCGCTCTGTGGGGCAGCCCTGCCCGAAGAGCGAGAGCTGGGGGGCGT
This sequence comes from Anaerolineae bacterium, assembly GCA_013178015.1. Classification (NCBI taxonomy): domain Bacteria; kingdom Bacillati; phylum Chloroflexota; class Anaerolineae; species Anaerolineae bacterium. The sequence goes on along the minus strand of JABLXR010000017.1, from coordinate 37,758 downwards.
GGCGGTCCTGGTCGTGGCTGCCCTGATGGCCAGCCTATCTTTGATGGCTATGCGCGGGCACCTGGCCGGCTCGGCCGACCGGCAACTCACTTCCTCCCCGGCGCCTCCGACACGGGTGGCCTACGTAGTAGGGCCGACCGACGACGTCGGACGGGCCAGCATGCAGCCTGCACCGACCGCCTCACCCACGCCCATGCCCAGTCCCACGCCTAGCCCCGATCCCACCGCCCCCCCGGCCGCGACTGCCACTGAGGCCCCTCCCGAAGAGGAGCCGGAGCCGCTCTTCTCCCTGTATCAGGTGCAGGACGGCGACTGCCTCCTGGCAGTTGCGCAGGATCACGGCGTGGAGCTGGAGACGCTGCTGGCGCTGAACCCGGAGCTGCACGCCGACGCGCTGCTCCAGGTGGGACAGACCATCCGAGTGCCGGCAACCGAGACTCCCTCAGCGGCGGAGCTGACCGAGGCTGTCCCATCAGCTCCCACGGACACGCCCACGCCGGAGCTAGAACCCACGGCTACGGCTACTACCCCGCCCCTCGTGCCTCTATCCAGCGAGCCGGGCTGTTTCCTTCTGGTCAACCGAGGCGCGGAGCGCGTCTGGGTGACCGTGTTCAGCCGGCAGGTGGCCTGGCGAGACGGAATCAGCCTGGATTCGGGGGGCAACTGGCGTTACTGCCTGCTGCCGGGACCTTACGGTTACGAGATCGCCGTGGAGGGCGAGTCCGAACCGCGCACGGGCACCTTCGACGTGCGCGGCGGCGAGGATGAGGAGTGGGTGGTGAACAGTGATGCGTGATGCGTGATGCGTGACAGGCATACGTTCGTTTATCACGTATCACGTATCACGTATCACGTATCACGTATCACGCATCACGTGTCACGTATCACGCAGCCGGTCGAACTCCTCCAGCATGGCCATGAAGTTCTCGTAGCGGGTGCCCTTGGCGATGGAGTGGCTGGGTCCGAGGATGAATCCGCCTCGCGGGCCCGCCTTGGTCATGACGTCCCGGACGTTGGCCCGCACGTCGTCGGGCGTCCCGGCGATCAGAATCTCGGTGGCCACCCCGCCCCAGAAGGCGATACTGTCGCCCCAGCGGTCCTGCAGGTCGGGCACGTACATCCCGGCGGTGGTCTGGAGGGACTGCAGACACTCGATGCCTGCTTCGATGAATGTGTCGAGGAGGGGGCGGTTGTCGCCGCAGTTGTGCATGAGCACCTGCTGGCCGAAGCCCTTGACGTTCTCCACCCGGGAGCGGAGCGCGGGTAGGCAGAACTCGCGGTACATGCCGGGGGAGATCAGGGGGCCGAGCGTCCCGGAGGTATCCTCCTCGAACAGCACTCCGTCCTGGCCGGGGCGTATGTAGTACTGGTCCAGGGCGTTAGCCTGCCGGCAGGAACGCGTGATGGCGGCCCGCACCACCTCTGGATGCAGGAGGTACTCCATCAGGCCCCGCTCCATCCCCCCGAGGAGCACCAGGGCATCCAGCCCTCCACTCCTTCCGGCGATGTAGTGGGTCGGCCCGAGGTGCTCCAGGACGTAGTCCATGGCCTCAAACATGGTCGGGTCCGGGGGCGTGCTGTCAATGGGGGCTTCGAACTGCTCCACCGTGTACTCGGTGGTCCAGCGCGTGGGGTCTTCCACCAGGGTGAACTCGTTGGAGACGAGGGACACCTTGTACACTCGCCCCTTCGAGTCCCGCCAGAGGTCGTCGGCCACGCGGCGCGGAGGGTCTTCGGGCACGTAGCCCTTGGGTGGCACCAGCGGTGCCTCCTTGAAGCACACCAGGTCGCAGATGCCCACCTTGCGGTAGAACTCGACCGTGTCTTCCTTGTAGCTCTCCACCACCTCGTCGCGGCGGCCCTCCCAGAAGGCGATCTGTGATTCAACCTTGTTGCGCACGTAGGTTTTGCGGCCGATGACCCTTTCGATCGTATCGTAGTCCACTACGTAGAACCCGATGGGCGTCTTGTCCACGGGCTGGCGGGATACGGCGGCCCGAACGCGTTCCTTCGAGGTCATGAGGATCCCTCCGTCTGGGAGCAGGATACTCGGACTCTGGCAGCCGCGCACCTGGCGGATCGGAGGCCGGCGTCAGGTCGGTGACTGCTTGGCCAGCGAGCCGCGTGACACCTGGAACGACGCTGTAGCCGGGGCCCCAGATCGGAGGAGATGAGGCGCGAATGAGCTAGTGGCACGGTTCACAATTTGACAACCCGGGCGCTCCCGTATCATAGTGGCCGGTGTGTGTCTGGAAGCTGTCGCCAGAAGTCAGGCGGATGGGACAAGCGCAAGACAGGGGGAACGCAGATGGATGAGCAGGGAAAGCGGGTACTGATTCTCGGAGCTAGCTTCGCCGGGCTCTACTGTGCCGAATTCCTGCACGATCTGGCGCGGGAGAGCAGTGCTCCGAAGCCGAAGATCACCGTCATAGACAGGAAGAACTATCTCCTGTTCACCGCCTTCCTTCCTGAGATAGTGAGCAATCAGATCAACCCGCTCACGATCACCCCCCCGGTCCGGCGCATCCTGGGCCAGCGGGACGTGGAGTTCGTGGAGGCAGAGATTCTGGAGATAGACTTGGACAACAGGCGTGCCATTACCAACCGCGGCACCTACGAAGGTGACGTGCTGGTGATCAGCCTGGGCGGCGTGACCAACTACTTCGGTAATGAGAGCTTCGAGAAGTACGGCTTCCCCTATAAGTGGATGCCCGATGCGTTGCGGCTACGCAACCACGTGATTGACTGCCTGGAGAAGGCGGATCGGTCCACCGACCTGGAGGAGCGGCGGCGCTTGCTTACGTTCGTGCAGGCAGGCGCTGGCTGCTGCGGCATGGAGGTGATGACCGAGCTCACCGAGTTCGTTCACAAGGTGGCCGGCAAGACGTACAGGAACATCAACTTCTACCGGGACGTGCACATGATCCTGGCGGAGGGTCTACCTCGGGTGCTGCCCACGCTGGAGGAGCCCGTCTCGCAGGCGGCCACGGAGAAGATGCGGCGCCGGGGCATTGACGTGCGAGTGAACACCTTGGTGACCGCGGCCGGGCCTGGCTACGTGGAACTCAAGAGCGGCGATCAGACCGAGCGGGTGGACACCGAGACCCTCATTTGGGTGGCCGGGGTGAAAGCCAACCCCTTGGTGGCCGATCTGCCGGTGGAGCACGATCGGGCGGGAAGGATCATGGTGGACCGCTGCTTCCGAGTGGTCGGCAAGCCAGGGGTGTTCGCCATCGGCGATAACGCTCACTGCCCGGACGAGAGCGGCGAGCCCCTGGCGACCACGGCCCAGGTGGCGGTGCAGCAGGGTCCGGCGTTGGCCCGGAACCTAATCGCGGAGTGGGAGGGACGGGAGGCCATCCCCTTCAAGTTCCGCTACCGCGGGGACCTGGTGAGCATAGGCAGTCTGGACGCGGTCTGCTGTCCCTTCGGCTGGAACGTGTTCGGCCTATCCGGGTGGCTGCTGTTCAAGTATGTCTACCTGAGCAAGTTGCCCACCTTCCAGAGCCGGTTCCGAGCTCTGTCGGACTGGACACTCAACTTCCTCCAGGGGCCCAGTGTGGCCCGGCTGGACTACGATGGGCTGGAGCGCGAGACGGTGCGCCAGGCCTAACCGGCACGGCGGAGGACAGGAGAGCGGGTGGCATCTGCAGGGTGCCACCCGCTCTGTAGTTGTGCCCGGGCTTGGCTTTACGGCTACAGCCGGATTCTGGTACAAACTAGGCCAGGGCGAGCGGTGTGGCGCCTCTGTCTCTATGAGGAGCCTGCCAGGCGCGGCGGCGTTGGATGAGCGGTCCGTCTAGAGCAGTACGCTCGGGCGAGGGCGTGCGGACTCGGTGGGCTGCCTTCGGCTTTCCAGAGGACTATGGACACAGTCTGCGGCCGGCATGAGTTGGGAATGGAGGTGTCTGAATGAGCGACCAGGGGCGTGAAGGGCAGAAGGACGTTTGGGGCGAGTTAGGGCAGCAGTTCGAGGAGTTGGGAAGAACGCTGGCCGCCACCATCCGCTCGGCAGCGGAGAGCGAGGAGAACCGGCGCCGCTTGCAGGAGCTGGAGAAGGGCTTGCGGCGGATGGCCGAAGACGTGAGCCGGGCGATAGATGAGGGGGTGAGCTCTCCCGAGGGCCAGCGGGTGATGGCCCAGATGGAGCGAACGGCGGAATCAGCACGCAGGGCGGGGGAGCAGGCGCTCGACGAGGCCCGTCCCCACATCCTAGCCGCGCTGCGCCGCCTGAATGATGAGCTGGAGCGCCTGACGGAGCGTATGAGCAGAAGGGACTAGATTGCGAGGGTAAGGTCTATGACGCAGAGGGAGTGCACGCTGGACGCGGTGGTGGAGCTCCCAGTGCGGCTTCGCTACCTTCTCTACCTCCCGCCCGGCTATGGCTCGGATCCGGGCGAGCGCTGGCCGCTGATCCTCTTCCTTCACGGCATGGGCGAGCGAGGCGACGACTTGGAGCGGGTGAAGGAGCACGGCATCCCCAGGCTGGTGGAGGAGAACCCGGACTTCCCCTTCGTGGCCATCTCCCCTCAGTGCCCGATGGACTCGGTGTGGACGGCGGAGCTGCACGCCCTAGAGGCGCTGCTCGACCACGCCCTGCAGGAGTACGCTGTGGACCCGGACCGGGTGTACCTAACGGGCCTGAGCATGGGCGGCTACGGCGCCTGGCACCTGGCGGCAAAGGCGCCTCACCGGTTTGCTGCGGTGGCTCCTATCTGCGGGGGCGGGCTGCCCCAGTTCGGGTTCCCCGACAGGGCATCAGCATTGCGAGAGGTGCCAGTGTGGGCCTTCCACGGCGCCAGGGACGAGGTGGTTCCTCTGGCCGAGTCGGAGAAGATGGTGCGACACCTGGAGTCGGCGGGAGGCAACGTGCGGCTCACGGTGTACCCCGAGTGTGGCCACAACTCCTGGGACGAGGCATACAGCAACCCCGAGCTCTACCGTTGGTTCCTATCCCACAAACGCCATTAGCGATCGGGAGGTGACTGTGCAGTCTAGGACTCTGTTGCGTGACCTAGTGGCGAGGAGCAGGAGCTACCGCCGTTTCGACGAAAGCGAGCCTGTCAGCCTGGATACCCTGAGGGAACTGGTGGACCTGGCTCGCCTGGCGCCCTCGGCGTCGAACCGCCAGCCCCTGAAGTACATCTTGTCGGCCGACCGAGAGCGCAACGAGCTCATCTTCCCCTGCCTGGGTTGGGCGGGGTTCCTGCGGGACTGGGGCGGGCCTGCCCAGGGGGAGCGGCCCACGGCCTATATCGTGATCCTGGGCGATACGGAGATCAGGAATGACTTCGGCTGCGACCACGGCATCGCGGCCCAGACCATCATGCTGGGGGCGACGGAGAAAGGGCTGGGGGGCTGCATCATCGGTTCGGTCAAGCGAGAGGCCCTGCGCCAGGCTCTGAGCATCCCGCCCCAGTACGAGGTGCTGCTGGTGCTGGCGCTGGGCAAGCCAGCGGAGAGGGTGGTCATAGAGCCCATGGGTGCGGATGGTGACATCAAGTACTGGCGCGACCAGGACTCGGTGCACCACGTGCCCAAGCGGTCGCTGGAGGAGATCATAATCGGCTGAGCGGAGCGAAGCCGGCTCAGTAGGCCCCCAACTGGTGCAGGCGGTCGTCGTCTATGCCGAAGTGATGAGCGATCTCGTGCTGCACCACCCGCCGGATGATTTCGCGCATCTCGTGCCGGTTGCGGCAGCGCCGCTCGATGGGCCCTCGGTAGATGGTTATAGTGTCCGGGGTCACCAGGCCATAGTTGGTGCCCCGGCCGGACAAGGGTACCCCGTGATAGAAGCCGAGCAGGTGATAGGGGGAACGGACGCCGGCCATCTTCATGGTGCGTCGGTCGGGCCAGTCCTCCACCATCACTGCCACGTTGTCCAGCCGCTCGCGGAACTCCTCGTCCAGGGAGTCCAGGGCTTCGGCCACCAATTCGCGGAATGACTCCATGTCCATGCTGCGGCTATTGTAGCATAGGAGGGGAGGAGTAGAGGAGACAGGAGGAGAGGAGACAGGAGTAAAGGAGTGAAGGAGACAGGAGGAGAGGAGGTGGGAGGGGCTGGAGCCGAGTTGCGCGACTGAGGCTGGGGCCATGAGCGGGGACGAGGGAGGCGCAAGGAGGGGAGGATCGCGGCCGGCTGAAGGTGCCCGCTGAGGGCCTGCGGCCGTGACTGGCGCCGGTGGTGTAGGGGGCATAATCATTGCCATGTGTGCCCACTTGTTCCCGCAGAGCGCAGGCTTCCTGCCCTACAGGGCTAACCTGACTCCCCCAGTCCCCTCCCTGTGCAGGGAGGGGAGCGGACCTCCCCTCTCCGCGTAGGAGAGAGGCCGGAGGTGAGGTCCTCCCTCCCTCCTGTCTCCTCCACTCCTTTATTCCTTCCCTCCTGCGTTCCCTGTGCAGGAAGGGGAGCGGACCTCCCCTCTCCGCGTAGGAGTCGGGGGCGAGGTTCTTCTTCCCTCCTGTCTCCTCCACTCCTCTACTCCTTTACTCCTTCCCTCCTTCCCTCCTGCCTCCTTCCTTGCGCAGGCGCCGCGATGCCATAAGATTCACGGGAGCGCGCCAATGCACTGTGAGAGGTGAGTCATGAGCCAGCGGATCGCCAAAGCCATTGTGCCAGCCGCCGGTCTGGGTACTCGTATGTTGCCCGCCACGAAGTCGCAGCCCAAGGAGATGCTGCCCGTGGCGCGCAAGCCGGTTGTGCAGTACGTGGTGGAGGAGCTCCAGGGCGCGGGGCTGGACCAGATCCTCATCATCACCGGGCGGCGCAAGCGGGCCATCGAGGACCACTTCGATCCTGATCCTTTCCTTCTTTCCACTCTGGAGCAGGCTGGCAACGAGCCGCTCCTGGCCGAACTGACGAACATGCAGACCCGCTCCCGCTTCTTCTACACCAGCCAGAGCAGCCCCCGAGGCCTGGGCGACGCCATCGCCCTGGGAGCGGAGTTCGCCGATGGCGAGAACTGCGTCGTCGCCCTGGGCGACTCTCTCATCGCCGGCGACAACCCATCTGGGCCCCTGCGGGACATGATGCAGGCGCATCGCGACCTTAAGGCAGCCGCTGTCGTGGCGGTGGAGGAGGTACCTGCGGAAGAGACCTTCCGCTATGGCATCGTTAGCCCCAAGGTGGCCGACGTCCCGGTGTCTGAGCCCGTACTCATGGACGACATCGTGGAGAAGCCGCCCCGAGGCACAGCCCCCAGTAACCTAGCTGTGGCGGCTCGTTACGTCTTCAGCCCGGCGATCTTCGAGGTGCTGCCCAGGGTACTGCCCGATCGCCGGGGCGAGATCCAGCTGACGGACGGGATACGCCTCCTGGTGCAGATGGGGCTGCCTGTCTACGCCTGGTTGCTGCCGCCGGAGCATCGCCGCTACGATGTCGGCAACTTCGAGAGCTACTTCCGCACCTTCATAGATTTCGCCCTGGCCGATGAGCGCTACGGCTACATGGTCCGTCAGTACATCAAGGCCAAGGCCTATGAGCTCTAGGCGCAAGCTGGTTTGCTCGGCGCCCGGCCGGGCGGGCATCATCGGGAACCCGACGGACATGTACGGGGGCTCGGTGCTCTCCTGCTCGGTAGGTATGCGGGCCTGGGTCACTGTCACCCCGGCCGACGCCCCGGTATTCTGCACCAACGAGCAAGAGTGCGTATTGGCTCGGCGGGAGGACTTGCGGCCCCAGGGAGACTACTTCGACATCCCCCGCGCCATCATGGACTACCTCCGCCTGCCCCGGCTGCGCTGCCGGGTGGAGTACCGCAGCGAACTCCCGGTAGGGAGCGGGATGTCCAGCTCTACCGCTCTACTGGTGGCCATGCTGCACGCCATCCTCACTTGGGAGGGGCAGCCCCGGGGATACTATCAGTTGGCGGAGATGGCCCGCTACATCGAGCTTAACCACCTGAAGATCGTGGGAGGCTACCAGGACGCCTACATGTGCACCTTCGGTGGGCTCAACTATATGGACTTCCGCGGCAAGCAGTTCTACCGCGAGACCGAGGCTGAGCTCTTCGCCACGGTGGAGCCCCTTTCCAGCTACGTGCCCGCGCTTCCCTTCTTGCTGGCCTTCACCGGAGTGCACCATTCGTCCAACCGGGTGCACAAACCTCTGCGCGAGCGCTGGCTGGAGGGCGACCCCGAGGTGCGCTCCGGCTACGAGCGGATCACCGAGCTGGCCCGGGCGGGGAAGAAGGCCCTGCTGCTGCAGGACTGGGACTCGCTGGCCCGGCTCATGAACGAGAACCACGCCATCCAGCGCCAGCTGGGAGGTTCGGGCGAGGCGAACGAGGCCTTGATCTCGGCCGCGCTGGACGCCGGTGCCCCAGCGGCCAAGCTGGCCGGCGCCGGCGATGGGGGTACCATCATTATACTCTGGCCTTACCCAGACATGGCCCACTTGGAGAAGGCAATGCTCCAGGCCGGGGCCAGCGCCACCTATCACCTACAGATCGCCCCCGGTGCCATCATCGAGAGCGACGGTCCTGCCGACGATTGACCCTGCCGCACCGTGCTTGTGGGAGCAGGACCCCGGAGCTCTCCTGGCGATGGGTACGGCCGGAGGGCAGGGACTAGCGCCACAGCAGAGCGGTGCCCTAGCGCTCTCACCCCTATGGCGACCCTGTCTGTTCCAGGGGCAGGGCCCGCGCTTGCCCTCTGGCTTGTAGAGAGCGGCCTCCTCCACTAACTTGAGCGGAAGGCGCTCGCGGGTACCGGGCGCGCATGAACGTTGTCGGATCGGATGATCGTCTTGTTAGGCATGGAGTTAGGGCATGAATGCCAAGTCGCTGTTCTCGCTGCTGAAGGACACCTACCGCGAGTGGAGTGAGGACAACGCCTCGATGAGGGCAGCGGCGATGTCCTACTACACAGCCTTCTCGCTCGCGCCCCTGCTCGTCATTGCCATCGCTATCGCGGGTATCTTCCTGGGCAGGGAGTCGGTACAGGACCGGCTGCTGGCTCAGGCCCGAGAGGTAATCGGATCGGAGGCTGCCGGCCTAGTGGAGACGATGGTGGAGCGCTCCGATGCGCTCAGAGGCGCCTCCGGCCTCATCGCCTCCGCCATTGCCCTGGCGACGCTCCTGCTGGGCGCGGCCGGAGTGTTTCAGCAACTGCGGCAGGCCCTTAACCACATGTGGGGCGTGGCGCAGCCGCGAAGAGGTGGGATCGTAGGTGTGATCAAGCAGCGGCTCTTCGCCTTTGCCCTGGTCCTGGGGGCCGGCTCTCTGCTGCTGCTCACTCTGGTGGCCAGCGCGGCGCTCTCGCTGCTGACGGCCCGATTGCAGAACCTGGTCCCCGGGGCCGAGGCCATCTGGCAGATAGGCAGCCTGGTGCTCTCCTTCGGGCTGGTGACGCTGCTGTTCGCCCTGCTGTATAAACTGGTCCCTGATGCTGAGGTTGCCTGGGGCGACGTCTGGGTGGGAGCGGCCTTCACCGCCCTGCTCTTCATCGTAGGCCAGTATCTCATCGGGCTCTACCTGGGCCGGGCAAGCGTAGCTTCGGCTTTCGGGGCGGCAGGCTCCTTGATCATTCTGCTGCTGTGGATCTACTACTCCGCTCAGATTCTCTTCTTCGGGGCGGAGTTCACTCAGGTGTACGCCGCCCGACGCGGGTCCCGGGCCAACCCGGACGCGGGCGCCTGACGGGGGCTGACCGCATTCGGGGCCCACGGCGCCCGAGAAGATCGCCCCTCGGGAAGTGCGGATCACCAGGTGGTGGGTATGTCAACCACGCGGCCCTCCTCCATGGCCACGTCGGCGCGGAAGCCGATCAGGTGGCCGCGGATGGAGTCCTCGAGGCTGGTGCAGGAGATGGAGGGCGTCTCGCCCCGGACGAACCGGATGAAGTCCGCCGCCAGGCGGGCGTCGCCCCCGGCGTGCCCGCCAAAGGCGCCGTCCATGTCGCCTTTCACATCCACCTCGACCACTTCCTCGGAGTACTCGTGCCCGGGGCGGGGGTCAATATGCCGGACGACGAAACGGCTGTCGTGGAGAACGCCCTGCAGTTCGCCGATGGTGCCTACCAGGTGCATGGCCCGCATGGGCTTGGAGGCTCCGCCCACCATGTTGTGGGTGGCGGTGCAACCGTCCTCGAACTCGATCATGACCGACTGGTGGTCTACCACATCGTTGTCGCACTTCCAGACGCAACGGCCGAAGGGGTTGTCTGTCTTGAGGGAGTGGATCTTGTCCTCGATGGTAGGGTTTTCCATCTCCTCCAACCCGGCCCAGACGTAGAAGCTCCAACGCTGGGGGTGGTCTATGTGGTGCTTGCGGGCCGAGTAGAGACAGTCGGCCTCGATGGGGCAGTCCACCAGGCAGCGGGTGCCCGCTCCCGGTGGGGCCTTCTCCGGGCGGAACTGCATGTTGCTGCCGAAGCTGCTCACCCGCACGGGGGCGATGCCGCTCTTCATCCAGGTGATGAAGTCGAGGTCGTGGCAGCACTTGGCCATGAGCATGGGTGAGCCGCACACGTCCTTACGGTTCCACTTGCCCCGCACGTATCCCACCACCATGTGGTGGTAGCTGACGTGCTCCAGCGTCTGGACGCTGATGATCTCGCCGATGTCGCCCCGCGCCACCCGCTGCCGCATAGCGGTGGCGAAAGGGGCGTAGCGCATCACGTGGCAGATCATCACCTTACGCCCATGCCGGCGCGCCGTCCGCACCAGGTCCCACATCTCTTCTTCGTTGGTGGCGAAAGGCTTCTCCAGCAGGATGTCATAGCCAGCCTCCAGCAAGGGCAGGGAAGTGGGCACGTGCTGGTGATCCATGGTGCCGTTGATGACGGCGTCGGCCATCCTGGGCCGGGCGGCCAGTTGTTCGGCCGTCTCGAAGCACTGGTCCGGCCGGAGCCCGTAGAGGTCGGCGACCTGACGGCGTCGGTACTCGAGAGGGTCGGCGACTCCGACGATCTGGAGTTCATCCGGCCGGTGGCGGGAATAGGCGGCGTACGTCAGCGCCCGATGGCCGGCGCCCACGATTACCGCGGTGACTGGCTGGCTCATGTGTCCTCCCCTCGGGTGGGCCCGGGCTGGGGTGGCGGAGGTCGGGCCCGGGCTGGGGTGGAGATTAGCCCAGGGGGCCGGTCGTGACAACTTCGGCAGGTAGCGAAGGTTCGCCGCGTCGCCTGGGAGTTCGCGCTGTCGCCGCGCGTCTGCCCACGGAAGCCCCGAGGTCGCTTCGTGCGTGGGCGCGCGCACTCCTCGGGGGCTGCTGGCTCTTCCCCTCGAGGAGTCCGCGCCCCCAGGCGCGGCGGCGCTCGGACGAAGGCGTCTCTCGCCAGCGCCCCTTCGCGCGTGGGCGCGCGAACTCCTCGGGAGATAGCGAGGCGCGGAGGCGGGAGGAGGGCAAGCCGGCCCGATCCCTTCGTTCAGGGTAGGCTCGTGACTGAGGGCGGCGTGACGAGAGAGTTGGCGGGGCACGGCGCCTAGGGTTCTCACCTCGAGAGGGTCCTGGCTTGTGCCTGGTTCCCCAACGGCTAGAATCGTTGCTAGAGAGGCGGCCGGGAAGCAGGGCCCACCGGCCAGAAGGTCGTTGTGGGTTGGAGTTGGAGGTGAGTGATGCCGAGCGTGATAGAGCGGCTGCTGCAGTCGGACGACCCGGCCGTTCGGGTCAAGACGCAAGTGCTGGTGCTGGGGGCCGATCCCTATTCCTGGGACAGCATGGTGAAGCGCCGGGAGATTGTCTCCTCGCCTCGGGTACAGGCGTTGCTCTCGGAAAGAGATGAGGAGGGACGGATCCCGCATCATCCCTATAGGAAGTGGTACGGTGCCCACTGGGTCTTGGCCCAGCTGGCCGATCTGGGATACCCGCCGGGCGATGACTCCCTGCTGCCCTTGCGAGACCAGGTCTATGAGTGGCTGTTCTCCGAGAGGCACGAGAAGAGCATCAAGGAGATCAACGGACGGGTGCGACGGTGTGCCTCCCAGGAGGGCAACGCGCTCTACTACCTGCTGGCTCTGGGCCTAGCGGATAGCCGCACCGAGGAGTTAGCCCAGCGTCTGATGAAGTGGCAGTGGCACGACGGCGGATGGAACTGCGACAAGCGCCCCGAGGCCACCAACTCGTCTTTCATGGAGACTCTCATTCCCCTGCGCGGCCTGGCCTGGCACAGTAAGCTGACCGGCAGCGGCAAGCCGATGCAGTCGGCGCTAAGGGCTGCCAACATCTTCCTGAAGCGAAGGCTGTTCCGACGTCAGAGCGACGGCAGCGTGATCAGCCCCGGCTTCGTGCAACTGCACTACCCCTGCTACTGGCACTATGACATCCTCTTCGGCCTCAAGGTGCTGGCCGAAGCGGGACTCATCCGCGACCGACGCTGTGACGAGGCGCTGGACTTGCTGCAGTCGAAGCAGCTGGAGGACGGCGGCTTCCCGGCGGAGGCCAAGTACTACACCGTCAGCGAGTCAAACCAGTCGGGCAGTTCCCGGGCGGACTGGGGCGGTGCCGACAAGAGGCGGATGAACGAGTTCGTCACGGCGGACGCACTCTATGTCCTCAGGGCCGCCGGGCGCTACCGGCCCCCGTTGGCTCAGGTAGACTAACCAGGGTCAGTAGCATCGGAGGAGCGGATATGGACGAGGAAGGAGTCGTGGGCGAGCACAGGTCGGTGGAGGCGGAGCGGACCGACTCCTGGCAGGAGGTGGGCGAGCAGTTTCGGCTTGCGGGGCGTCGCATGGCCCAGGCACTCCGGGCGGCGTGGGAGAGCGAGGCCAACCGCCGGGGCATGCAGACTCTGGAGGAGAGCTTGGAATCGCTCTCCCGGGACGTAGGGCAGATCGCCAAGGAGGTGGCGTCGACCCCGGAAGCGGAGCAGGTGCGAGTCTCGGTGGAGAAGGTAGCGCAGACGGCGCGCGCGGCCGGCAGCCAGGCCCTGGATGAGCTTCGCCCGCGCTTGGTAGCGGCGCTCCGGCAGCTCAACGCTGAGTTGGATGCCCTCATCCAACGCCTGGAGGCGAAGGAGCAGAGGCCGCCACTAGCCGAGCGCATCCCGATCGAGGGGCCGCCGGGAGATGCCCCGGTGGCACCGGTACAGGCAGTGAAAGCCCCGGGGGAGGAGGCGCAGGGGGCTCCCCCCGAGGAGCAGCCGAGCGCTCCGGTGCGCGCACGGGTGCGCCGGGGCCGCCCGATCGCGGAAGTAGACCAAGCCCCCTGGTGGTCGGTCTGGACCAGGCGGGCATAGAACACAGAGCAGACGCGGAGGCAAGGAGGTCACGATGCAATGGGAGCAGATGACGGCGCCCGAACTGGGCCGGGCCGCTCGGGAGGTGAGCGTGTGCGTGGTGGCCATGGGAGTGCTGGAGCGGCATAGCGATCACCTTCCCCTGGGCACGGATTACCTCAACGCTCACCGGATCGCCAGCCTGGCGGCCGAGAAGGAGCCGGCGGTGGTGTTCCCGCCCTTCTACTTCGGGCAGATCTATGAAGCGAGGGCCTTCCCCGGGGCGGTGACGCTGAGGCCTACCCTGCTCTTGGATCTAGTGCAGAGCGTCTTCGACGAGATCGGCCGCAACGGGTTCGGCAAGATCATCGCCTTCAACGGGCACGGCGGCAACACTCACTTCGTCCGCTTCCTGGCGCAGGCCAGCCTGTGGGAGGAGAAGGGTTACAGCCTGTATGCTCCCAGCATGCGGCTTACCCCGGAGCGAGAGGAGCGCTGGAGAGCCATCCGCGAGACCACGGAGGACGGACACGCGGGGGAGCAGGAGACCAGCGTGTCGTTGGCCAACCACGCCCACCTAGTGCGCAGCGAGCGGATCCCGGATGAGCCCGGGCATGCCCGGGGACGATTGGCCCATCTGGGAGATGCTTTCACTGGCATCGGCTGGTACTCCAACTACCCCGAGCACTATGCCGGGGATGCTCGCTTCGCTTCGAGGGAGAAGGGCGAGATCCTGGTGGACATGGCGGTGGACACGCTGGCGGAGTTCATCGCCGCCGTCAAGGCGGATCAGGTGGTGCCGGCGCTGGAGGAGGAGTTCTTCCGTCGCGAGCGAGGGCTGAGGGAGTGGTGAGTAGGGAGTGCCACTGGGTGAGCCACACAACTACTCACCACTTACTACTCACCACTTACAGGAGAGACACCCATGAAGCGTAAGTTGCTATCGTTTCCGGTAATCATCGGCGCGATTCTGGGGTTCCTTGGCATGCCGCGGGTCAAGTCGGCCCGACAACCCAGTCGCGAAGGGATCGAGGGGCAGAGGTTGGTCGAGGCCTACGACCAGGTGGCCAGGCTTCCCCAGCTCCAGGCTTTGCGGCAGCTGGTGCTGAGGGAACTGGAGCACTTCGGTCCCATGGGCACGCTGGTGGATGTGGGCAGCGGCCCCGGACATCTCTTGATGGACATCGCGCGCGCCCATCCCAACTTGAAGCTCATCGGGGTGGAACCCTCCGCCGACATGGTCGAGCTGGCCCGGCGTAACGCTGAGAGGGAAGGGCTCGGTGAGCGAATCGAGTTCCGTGCCGGAGATGCCCACAATCTCCCGTTCGAGGACGAGAGCGTGGACTTCGTGGTCAGCTCGCTCTCGCTGCACCACTGGTCTGCCCCTAACGCGGGCCTACAAGAGATACATCGAGTGCTCAAGCCTGGCGGGCAGCTTCTGATCTTCGATACTCGGCGCGACCCGCGACGGATCTTCTACTGGGGCGTGCTGTTCGCCCGGCAGTTCGTCGTACCCGGGCCCCTGCGCGAGATCGAAGAGCCCACCGGTTCCATCCTGGCGAGCTACACGCCCATGGAGGTCTCGTCCATGCTGGAGGAGTCCCCCTTCCACGTGCGCCGGATCCGATCTGGGCCGGGTTGGATCTTCATTTGGGCTCGCAAGGACTGGTAAGCACCGGGCCGAGAACTAGTTTTCCCGGCCGGCCGGGAGGGGGCCCTTGCCTGAAGACCTGTACGAAGGCTTCGCCGAGCGGTACGATCTCTTCCTGGGGGAGTTCGGGGTCCACGATGAGGTTGTGGTTTCGTTCTACCGGCGCCTGTTCCAGGAGCACAAGGTCCATCGCCTCCTGGACTGCGCCTGCGGCACGGGCCACGACTTGACCCTGTTCCTGCAGCTGGGCTGCGATGTGGTAGGGTCCGACATCTCCCCCTCCATGCTGGCCCAGGCCAGGCGCAACCTGGACGGGGCAGGGCTAGAGGTACCGCTACATCGGGTGGACTACCGCCACCTGCCCGAGTACTTCGGCTGCCCCTTTGACGCAGTGGTCTGCCTGTCCAGCTCCATATTGCACCTGCCGGACGAGGACGAGGCGGGCAAGGCCTTTCGCAGCATGCGCGACGTGTTGCGCCCGGGCGGCATTCTGGTGCTCACCCAGGGCACCAGCGACCGGCAGTGGCGGGAGAAGCCCCGCTTCCTTCTGGCGCTGGACACGCCCGAGGTAACCCGGCTGTTCGTCATTGACTACGAGGGCCAGGGGGCGTGCTACAACATAGTGGACGTGGACCACAGGCGGCCTGGGGGAGAACTCAAGGTGTGGAGCACCGACTACCCTCGGGTTCTGCTCCGCGATGACTACGCGCGCCTGTTGGACGAAGCCGGCTTTGCCGCGGTCCACTTCTATGGCGGATACGGCTTCCAGCCCTACGACCGGAACGAGAGCCGCCGGCTGATTGTGGTGGCGGAGCGCGGGTGAGGGAGGTCTGCGTGCGTCTGAAGCGGTTTGATAGGGGGTCGGATTTCTACGAGCGCGCGAAGCCGTTCCTGCTGAAGCGGGAGGCGGAGCACAACCTGATCCTCGGCATCGCGGCCGGCATCGCCAGCGGAGCGGAGTGGGTACATCCACCACCGTACCTGGCCCTGGTGGAAGAGGAAGACGAGCCGGTGGCGGCGGCGGTCATGACCCCGCCGCATAACCTGATCCTCTCCGACACGGACTACCAGGAGGCGTTGACGCTGTTCGCCTCCGACCTCCTGGCGGGGGGCTGGGAGCCTCCTGGAGTGACGGGGCCGGTTGAGCTGGCCCGAGCTTTCGCCGACATTTGGCGGGAGCGAACGGGGAGGAGCTACAACGTCAGGATGGCCCAGCGTATCTTCAAGCTGGAGCGAGTCCGCCCTCCTGAGGGAGTGCCCGGACAGCTGCGGCGGGCCACCGAGTCGGACCGTCCTCTGTTGCGCCGGTGGTTCTACGGCTTCGATCGGGAGGCAGCGGGAGGTGTGGGAGACCCCGACAGGAGCCTCGATCGCTTCCTGACGTCTGGGTCGCGTGGCCTCTACCTCTGGGAGGACGGAGAGCCGGTTTCCATGGCCGGGTGCACCGGCCCGACGCCTCACGGCATGCGCATCGGGGCGGTCTACACCCCGCCCGAGAAGCGGCGCCGGGGCTACGCCAGCGCCTGCGTGGCCGCCGTAAGTCAGCTGGTGCTCGACAGCGGGCGGCAGTTCTGCTTCCTCTACACCGACCTCGCTAACCCCACCTCGAACCACATCTACCGGGAGATCGGATACGAACCGGTGGCGGATTCGGTAGAGTTGCGGTTCGAGGCCGGCAGTTGACCGCGCTGAGCCAGCCGATGGACTGGTTCGACCCCGGTGACGACGTCATCGTGGACCCGTGGGTGGACGGGCCGCGCCACCGAGCCGCCCCCTGCCTTGCGACGAGGAGAGCTCTCAAGGCCTTCTCGGCTGCGTGCTTAGCACTGAAGGCTGCGATGCCCGGGGCGACTCTCTCGTCGCCGGCGAGGCGAGCTACCGCCAGGTCGTCACGGGCATGCCTGAGCCAATCCCGCGCTAGCTCCGCGGCAGCCTCGCGCGATTCACCTGGCATATAGCACCTTGCCCTCTCGCAGGGCGGTTCGCGTCACGGTGCCCACCAGGTCTCCGTAGGTCTCCAGGAATCGCGCGTTCACGGCGACCACATCGACCGGAACCTCCAGGTCGGCGAGGACGCGGTAGGCTTTGTCCTCGGCCAGGCCCACGGATTGCTCGTCGCGCAGGACCACCAAGAGGTCAATGTCGCTCTCCGGGCCGGCATCCGATCGAGCCTGCGAACCGAATATGATGATACGCTCAGGGTTGAGGCAGGCGACGAGGCGAGTGACTGCCTCCCGCAGTGCAGCGGCTACCCCAGTTCTGTCTCGCTCGCTAGCCATTCTTCCTCGATGCGAGGTAGGTGTTCAACGCAAGTATACACGACAGCGTGCCGGTTGTCGCCCCGCCTACCACCACGCGCCTTCCGGCCGGCACGTGGGGTGGAGCCGGGCCCGGTTCCCGGCAACGCGAGTGTCTGTGGGGACGGGGCAGCGCCAGCCGTCGCCCGGCCTCAGCTAAGGTACCGGCGCAGCAGCTCTGCCCGATCTAGGCGTCCCAGCTGGAGGTAGGCCCGACACTCGTACTCCAGGGGAAGTACGGGTAGTCGCAGGCCGCCCGCGGTCACCCAGCGCCGGAGCCGGGGGATGTCTGGCGGCGGTCGCCAGGTGCCGTCGGGCAGCAGGACTTCCACGTCTCCCATGATCTCCACGCGCACTCCGGCCAGGATGGCGCGGCCGAAATGGGAGCGGATGCGTCCGCTAGAGGAGAAGGCGACCGGCTCCACCATGTACTCCTTCAGGGCTGCCTCGATGGCGTGGGCCCCGGCTGCATCCGCCTGCAGGTCTATGTCGTGCGGCTGCAGGGGAAGGCCCTGGGCGGCGAAGGCGGTGCTGTCGGTGAGCACCCAGTTGATGGCGGCACCCTCTAGCCGGGAGCACACGGTGCGCAGAGCCTTCAGATGCGGCTCGCCCAGCACCGACCTACTTCCGGGCCACCGCGAAGACGCGCATCTCGGCTTCGGGATCCTCGACGGGGGTGAGGAGGTCGGCCTGACTGGAGAAGTAGGCGTCGCGCCAGCCCACCTCCAGCAGCAGCTCCGCCACGCGCTCCAGCGGGAAGGCGGTATTGTAGACCACCTCGTCGAAGCGCTCGTAGCGACGGGGCCCCACCGGGGCGAAGCCGGACAGCCGAATGAGGGCGCGACGACCGGCCTCGTCGTAGATGCCTCGAGTGACGATCATGGCCTCCTCGTTGTCGGTGACGCTGATCCCGCCCCAGTGGCGCCGCAGGCCCATCTCGGTGTTAAGGTCGAAGATGAAGGTGCCGCCGGGGAGGAGAGCGTCATAGACCGAGCGGAAGCATCCGGCTAGCGCTTCTTCGTCGGGCAGGTGGTTGAGGGCATCGTAGGTGGATGCGGCCAGGCCGAAGCTCTCCTTGAGCCTGAACGAAGAGGCGTCGGCCCGTAGGAACCGAGCCTGGCCGCTCGCTACGTGATCGCGGTTGTTCTCCCGAGCGTACTTCAGCATGGCTGGCGACAGGTCCACGCCAGTGACCCTATAGCCGCGCTCCAGGAAGTACCGCGCCAGCTGGCCGGTGCCGCAGCACACATCGAGGAGGCTCTTCTCCCTCTGGCCCAACTCGGTGCCGGCGTAGAGAGCCTCGATACGAGGCGCCAGCTGCCGGGCGAACCCTCCCCAGTGCTGGTTGTAGACTCGAGCGAAGGCGGCGCCGTACGCCTGCATGGGTCCCTCCTGGTCGAGTATACTGACTGGTGAGGCAGCGGTCGAGGTGTCTGCCGGGGTGGGGCGGAGAGGTGACTCCTGCCTATGCTGCCGGCGCCTGAGCGACCGGCGGGCCCGGTGGTGCATTCCGCTTTGGGGGTGCGATGGGCAGACGGCTACGCTTGGTTCTGATTCTGGGGACGGGTGCGGTCCTGGTGCTGCTCGTGGCCGGGGCTGCCTACGCTGGGGTGCTGGACCTCGTCTTCCCGGAGTCGCACGTACTGATCGAGCGGCTGATGGGCGAGACTTCGGAGCGCCGGCTGGCATCCTACCTGGGAGCGGTCAACCGGCAGGACCGGCCGGCGGCTCTGGCCGCCTGGCCCCTCCGGGATGGTGCTGCCCTCGAGTTACAGGAGCGCCGGGAATCCGTAACCGATGAGCTACTGGCGATGGCTCCCGGGTTGCGGTATCAGATCCATGGGGTGGAGTGGTGGCGGAACTGCTGCGAGCCCGGCCCCATCTCCTCGCCGGAACACGCGGGGGTGGCCCGCCTGCACGTAACCGTGGTCGGCGGTGACGACTCGCGCCTGCACTTCTACACCTTCGACGTGGGCACAGCGGGACCCTACTGGGGAGCCGCCGGAGGCAACCCGATCCGGCGGTGGAGGCTCTTGGACGTGTACCGCGATAGCGACCAGCCCTTGGCCTTTCCCTGGCCGCGGCCGCAAAGCCGGGAGGGGACGGGCCCGTGACGGCATCTGTGCCCACTGCCCTGCCAGGCGGGCAAGGAACCCACGCGACAGAAGCCGACCCCGTCTTGAGGCAACTGGCGCACGACCTGGGTGAGCGGGTCAAGGAGCTGGACTGCCTCTACGCCATCTCCCGCCTCACTCTGGTTCCCGGAATCTCGCTGCCGGGCATTTTCGAGGGCACGGTGAAGTTGATCCCCCGGGCCTGGCAGTACCCCGACGTCACCTGCGCCCGGATCATCTACCGGGATCAGGTCTTCGCCAGCGCGAACTTCCGAGACAGCCCCTGGAAGCAAGTGAGTGACATCGCCATCGGCGGGGAGAAGGTGGGCGCGGTGGAGGTGGCCTATCTGGAGGAGAGGCCTCCCAGCGATGAGGGACCATTCCTGCTGGCCGAGAGGCGGTTGCTGGACGCGGTGGCCGAGCGTCTGACGGAGGCCATACAGCACAAACAGGCCCAGGAAGCTCTGGAGGCGAGCGAGGCCAAGTTCCGCAGTATGGTGCAGCAGTCGCCTGACGGCATCTACCTGACCGACACCCAAGGTCGGATAGCGGAGTGGAACCGGGCTCTGGAGGGCATCTACGGCTTGGCCGCGTCCGAGACCCGAGGGCGCCCGCTGTGGGAGGTGCAGCACCGGGCCCTGCCAGAGGAGCAGCGTACTGCGGCGGCTCTGGCGGCGCTGGAGAAGGCGGTGACGGAGGCCCTGCGGGACCGGGCCGCCCCCTGGCTTCACGAGCTCCAGGAGCAGGAGATCGAGTTGCCCGACGGCAAGCGCCGTCTGGTGCAGTCTATCGCCTACCTGGTCCGAACCGGGGAGGCGGTCAGCATCGCCTGCAGCGTCCGGGACGTGACCGACCTTAGGCGCATGGAGGTAGCGTTGCGCCTGACGGAGGACCGGATGCGTCTGCTGGCCGATCACGTCACCGAGTCGGTGGTGTACCGGTACCGCTTGGTTCCCCAGCCAGGGTTCGATTACCTAAGCCCGTCGGTGCGGTCGGTCACTGGCTTCGCCCCGGAGGAGTTCGAGGCCGGGCTGGATCGGTTTCTGGACAATGTAGTGGAGGAGGACCGGTTGGTGGCCGAGGCCATGGCGCGCTCCCCGGAGACTCTTCGGGGGCCGGTGGCCTTGCGGTGGAGGCGCAAGGACGGCACGGTGATCTGGTTGGAGCAGAGGCAGGTCCCTATCCTGGGTCCCTCGGGGGAGGTGGTGGCGGTCGAAGGGGTGCTCAGCGACGTGACCGACCGCCGTCGCGCTCAAGAGGCCTTGCGCCAGAGCGAGCGACAGCAAGAGCTGATCCTGGGAGCGGCGCCGGTGGCACTCTTCCGGAAGAAGGCCCGACCCCCGTTCCCCACCTTGTGGGCGAGCGACAAGGTCCGGTCGGTGACCGGTTATCCGCCCGACCGTTTCGCCCGGGAAGGGAGCTTCTGGCTCTCTCGGCTGCACCCGGAGGATAGAGAGGGCGTGCTGGCCCAGTATCAGCGGGCGCTACACCTGGGTTCGGTGTCCTTCGAGTATCGTTGGCGCTGCGCCGATGACGCCTACCACCGCTTCCTGAATCGGGCGGTGCTGGAGCAGGGCGAGTTGCTGGTGAGCTGCATTGACGTGAGCGAGCGCACCCGCCCGGCCGGGTGGCCGGCGAGGCCGGCTGCCCCCAGCGAAGATTCGGGCGGGCCGGCACCTGCTTGGAGCGGCTGGCGCCGCCTGACGGTGATGATGCCGGCCACCGAGGGCGCCACTGCCCGCCGTCCGGCACGCTGCCCTTACTGTGGGAGCGAGCTGCTGCGGCGCCACCAGACGGTGTCCCGCCTCCTTGCCGGACGACGGAGCAGCGTGGAAGTGGTCCGCTACCGGTGCCGAGCCTGCGACCGCACCTTCTCCCACCGCCCGCCCGGGGTGAGTCGCAGCCGCCAGGCGGGCGAGACGCGGGCCCTGGTCTCCGCTCTGTACGGCCTTGGCCTCAGCCTGGGCAAGATCACCGGTCTCCTGGGCGAGGCGGGGCTGAAGCTATCTCGCTCTTCGGCCTGGCGCATGGGACGGGCCCAGGGAGAGGAGATGCGCCAAAGCCGACCTCGGAACGTGAGCTGCCTTCTTCCCTACGAGGACTGCCCCGCGGGCGATGAGTTGGTGATCGTGGAAAGCGTCAACCCGGGTGATGGGAGGCGCCGAGCGTCCATGGGCCTGCTCCTGTGGGGCCGCGACGATGGGGTGTACCGCTGGCTCAGGGAGCACCTGGAGCGGCTGGGCGCTAGCGTGAGCGAATGACAACGCCAGGAATTCGCCCGGCCATCCGGAGACGCGAGCCTCACCTCTAGCCACGTGATATGGCACAGTCGTCGCTCTTGGCCACGGTATATGAGACACTCTCGCCCGCGTGGGAGGGCAGGAGTGGTACAATGGGAGGGACGACACGGGAAGCACCGACGGCGGTGCTCCGCTCGGCGTGGAGGTGTAGCAGCGGAATGGGCATGAACCGAGTTCAGGCTGACGGGGCAGTTAGCGAATGCTCGCGGTGTGGTGGGCAGGTGCATCAAGGATGCATCCGCTACCACCACAGCCAGCTGCTGTGCGAGGAGTGCTGGGGCGAGCTGTTCCGGATCGGGGTGCTGAAGTGGCTGCCGTTCGGCGAGGGCGCCGAGCGGCCGGAGCAGTCCCTTGAGCCAGAGTTAGCGCGCAGCTAGCGTCCTCCTTACGCGTCTCTCGCGCGGTGCTTCGATGCAGCGGGTCGCTCAGGACAGGTCCGGGGCGACCCGCGCCCTTGTCTGGAGGCCGCGACTCGATCACCAGTCCCGCGGGGCTTTGGGCATGGCCGCCAGGGCGCTGTAGGCCGGCCGGGCTACGATGGGTGAGGCCTGGTCGCCCCGGTTCGGCCGGTACAGGATGGAGTACCAGCGCACTGGATCACAGTGCTCGTACCAGGGCACGGCGCCGAAGTCTAGGTTGAAGACGAACATAGGGCCCATCCAGGGCCAGTGGCGCTGGGCGTAGCGGAAGGCGCGCACCAAGTAGTCTGCCTGTTGTCCTTCGGTCTGTTCGAAGGGCTCGTGCTCGCCCAGGTCGCACTCTGGGGAGCGGACGATCCACCCGAACTCCGTAGCCCAGATGGGGGTTCCCTCATCCTCGAACTCCAGCATCACCTGTCGTTGCTCTTCGGCGCGGCGGAAGTAGGTGGCGTCCAGGGTGTCCTCGGGAGGGGAGAAGCCGCCGTAGGGGTGAGAGCCCAGGGCGTCGAAGTGCCCTCGGGCCCCGGCCAGGTACATGCCCCGGATGAAGGCGAGATCTCCATACACCCCCGCACCTCCCCCGTCTCCTGTGGTGGCCAGTCCCCCGCTGACCACCAGGGCTGCCCCGTCGGCCGCCTTGATGCCGGCGTGAGCGGCCCGGAGGAGGGCCGTGTAGGCAGTGGGGTCCGGGCTGCCGCCGTTCCAGAAGTAGTGCAGGTTGGGCTCGTTCCACACCTCGTAGGCGATGGTCTCCAGCCCCTGGGGGCGCCAGGTTTGGCGAACGTGGGTGGCCAAGGTGCGCACCGCCTCCCCGAACCGGGTGAGTTCGCTGTTGTCCCGAGGCGGCCGGGAGGCATCTAGGCGCAAGAGGACCCGTGCGATGCCGGCTGCTACCAGGGCTCCGAGCTGATTATCGGCCCCCGACCAGTCGCGCCCTCCGGCGAGGTAGTCCACGTCCACAAAGCCCTTGCCCCAGTCGAACCCCATCTGGGCCAGGTAGGGGGCGTTGGCGGTGGAGGCCAGGTTGGCCCCATAGCCGAGGTGAGGGGCGACGGCATTCTGGCCCAGGATCGGTAGGAGAACGCGGCTCTCCGCCTGGGCTCGGGCGGGGCGAGGGGGCATCTCAGCGGCGATGGCGCCCACTGCGGCCAGCGTCCTTAGCAGTAACCGGCGATGCCACCGGCCCTCCCATCCGGGCATGATCTGCAACCTCCATCTGTGAGCTGGCTGCCTTAGCAGCGGTGCTTCAGTCTAGCGAACGGAGCCGCCTGGGGCATAAAAGGGCAAATGGCCCCTACTCCAGGCCCTCCGAGCTGTACTGAGGCCGGACCTGCCGCTGAAGCTGAGAGAGCGCCTGGCGGGAGAGGGATGGGCCTAGCTCTCCCCCACTAGGCCCTCGGCGGCCGCGCTCCGATAGTACTGGCGCCACGCCCTGGTCTCTCGGAGCAGGTCACGCAGGCTCGCCTCTACCTGGGGGAGATGATGCTGGGCCTTTCCCGTCCCGTTCGACAGCCGCAGCTCTCCGTCCTGCTCGGCAACGACCACGTCCCCGTGGGCGGCCAGCCAGGCCAGGCCCAGCCGGACCGTGCTCTCCCGCTGGGCGGTGGCGGCAGCTAGGCCCACCAGGGTGGCCCGGCCCTGGCGCGCGCGCAGGGCGTACCGCACCAGCCCGGCGAGTCGGTGCAGGAAAGCCGTCGGCTCGTCTGTGCCTGGGTCCCGCGCGAACAGGAACACCTTGGTGGGCGAGACGCTCCTCAGGGCCTGCTCCAGCTCCTCAGGCCCCGGCGGAACGGTCCAGATGGCCAGTCGGGAGCTTGGCTGCAGGCCGTCGCGGGCCACTGAACCCTGGGGGCCTTCCACCTCGGCCCAGACCTGGACTTCCTCCTGCTGGCGCAGGGCCGCCAGAACGCCGGCCGGATCCTGGTACGGGCGCAGGTCCACCACCTCGATCGGCGGCCGGCGCCGGTGGGCGCCCTGGGCCGGGCGGTAGTCCACCCACTCAATCTGGACCTCGCGCAGGCCCCGATAGTCGCTGGCACGTACGGTGTAGGCCAGGTCGAAGGGGCCGTCGGGAAGGGGGAAGCCGGCGCCGCTCCACCACAGCACCCGACGAACGGTTCCGGCTTGATCTTGCACGTAGAGCTGGAGGTGCTCGCCCGCCCGGCCCAGGGCCGCCTGGCTCCTCAGGGTCACGCCCCGGGTGGCTAGGGTGAGGGGCGGGTTGCCCGGGCCGAAGGGAGCCAGGCGCTCGATGTCGTCCACCAGTTGGGGGGTCAGGTCGGCCAGGGGCAAGTAGCCGTCCACCGCTAGGGGCGGCGGCCCCTCAAGACGTCCCACCAGGCGCAGGACCGTGGCCGCGAGCCCGCGGCGGAAGGCCGGGATGCGATCGGGCTCTATGGTGAGCCCGGCGGCCATGGGGTGGCCGCCGAAGCCGGCCAGGAGGTGGGCCTGTTCGGCGATGGCCTCGGTGATGTTGCAGCCCTCGATGGAGCGGGCCGAGCCGCGCGCCAGCTCGCCCTCGGGGGCGGCGATGAGCACGGTAGGCCGGTGGTAACGCTCCACCAGGCGGCTGGCCACGATCCCGATGACACCGGCCGGCCAGGCCGGATGGTCCAGCACCAGCGCCGCCGCCTCCAGCAGGGAGGGATCGGCCTCGATCTGGGCCTGGGCGGCCTGGAATACTTGCTCGCACAAGAGCTGCCGGCGGGCGTTGAGCCCCTCCAGTTCGTTGGCGATCACCCGCGCCTGGCTCAGGTCGGAGGTGGTGAGCAACTCCACGGCGACGTTGGCGTCCGCCAGCCGGCCCACTGCGTTCAGCCGCGGGGCCAGGGCGAAGGAGATGTGGCTCTCGGTCAGGCGCGACTGTTCCACCTGGGCCACTTCCATCAGGGCGCGCAATCCTATCCGCCCGCTCTCCCGCAGGGCGCGCAGCCCCCGCTGAGTGAGGTAGCGGACGTCTCCGGTCTGCACCGCCAGGTCGGCCACCAGCCCCAAGGCTACCAGGTCCAGGTGGCGTTCTTCCTCGCCGGGCCGGCCGGCCCGGCGACACAGCTCCTGAGCCAGCTCGTAGGCCACGCCCGCGCCGGAGAGCTCCCGCAGGGGATGGTCCTCAGGTAGGAGCTTGGGGTTGAGGATGGCCAGGGCGGGTGGGAGCACCTCGGGCAGTTCGTGGTGATCGGTGACGATGACGTCCAGCCCCTGCTCGTGGGCGAAGGCGATGGGCTCCACGTCGGAGATGCCGGTATCGCAAGTGATGAGGAGGCGAGGGCCGTCTTCCAGCAGGCGGCGGAGGACGGGGAGGTTGAGCCCGTGGGATTCCTCGGCGCGGATGGGCACGTGGTAGGTGGCGTCGGCGCCCAGGTCCTGCAGGATTGAGACCAGGAGGGCGGTGGCCGTCTGGCCGTCCACGTCGAAGTCGCCCCAGACGAGGATGCGCTCCTTGGCGGCGATGGCGGCCTCGATGCGCCGGCAGCCGCGGACCAATCCGGGCAGATCGGTGGGGTGGGCGGGGGTGTAGGCGTCCGGGTCCAGGAAGGCGAGGGCGCGGTCGGGGTCGGTGTAGCCCCGGCGGGCTAGGGTCTGCGCCAGGAGGGGGTGGCCGCCGACGCGGGCGCGGAGTGCGTCGGGGACGGAGACGGGTGCCGGCTCGATCCAGCGTCTGGCAGTGAGTTCGGAAGGAGATCGGTCGTGCATAGGGTAAGCTTAGCAGAAGGGGGGTGGTGGGGGACAGCTCTGACACGCTGTGTCCTGGGGGCGCGGCACGCACCAGGGAGAGGCGGTAGACCCGCGTGTGGGGTACCAGGCACCTGAAGCCCGCCCTTTCACTCGGTTCAGGGCGGGATCTACGCCGGCCGAAGTTGTCTCTCAGCCCAGACAGGTAGGCTGTGCCTAGGTGGCCGGGAGGTTCAGCTCCCGGTGGTCCCCCGACTCACGATGGGCGCATGGGGCCTGTCGCACCGAGTGGACCAGCGCGCCAGAGACAGATGGTGGGCACTTGCGCCACCCTCAGCGTCCTCGATGTTGACAGCGGGCAAGCCATCCTTGTCAGCAATCAAGTGAGCTACTGGGCCAGGGATCCCTTCGCCTGGTCTCCCGAAGGGGACAGGATCATGTACGCCATCGCTGCCAAGGAGGGCCATACTCCGGAGCTGTGGATGGACGCAGACGGCCGCGACCCGGTGCTGATCCTCGACGGCGGTGAGGATCTCGGCATCTACGACGAACTTGTGTGGCTGCCGGTCACCAGCGAAGTGGTGTTTGCCCACATCGGCACTGGCCCTTACGCCTCCGCTGTCTGCCAGGCCACTAACGAGACTAGTGCGGTGCCGGTAGAGCTTGTGCGGGGGGCCGAGAGCCTGCAAGTGACGGCCGGCGGGGACCGGACAGCATGGACACAGGTAGACCCAAGAGATCCCGTCAACGCCCAGACCTTCTTCGCTGCTCTTTCACGCTAGCCCGCTAACGCGATGGCCGAGGTGTTGGTCCGCAACAGCCGGTGCCTCTGGGTCGGCTTCAACAAGAGCCTACGGGACGGGTCCCGGGCCCTGGCGCTGAGCGGCATGGGCTACGTGACTACGCTCACCAACGCCACCAGCGGGCTGCCATGCAGTCCGGCTATGCTAGCTCTCGACCGGTAACAACAGCACAGGCAGCCATCGCCCCGGGGCGTGTGCTTCGGGCCGATGGCGTACCTGCGTGGGTTATCCTTCTCTCTGTCGCACTCTCACCAACTCCGCCGCCACTCGTCCAGCAAGGCCGCGGTGTTGGCCCGGGCCGTGGGGCTATTCTCCCGCACGTTGTCCACCGGGGACAGGATGAACCCGTCCGGCCCCAACACCCTCAGTGCCCGGCGCACCTCCTCCCGCACTTCCTCCTCCGTGCCCTGCTCCACCGTCAGATGGCCGCTCACGCCGCCCCACAGGCAGACCCTCCCGCCCAGAGTGCGCCTGGCGGCCTCCAGGTCCCACTCCCCGGGGTCCACCCCGATGACCACGTCCACCCCCGCCTCCGCGATCATGTCCAGCAGGGGCATGCAGTTGGAGGTGATGATGTAGCCCAGGCGCGCCCCCCGCTCGTGGGCCAGGTCGGCGTCGGCCTTGAGGATGGGCAGGATGAACTCCCGCCAGGAGGAAGGGGTGAAGAAGTCGCAGTTCTCGTACCAGGCCCGCTTGATGTAGAGGTCCACCCCCGCGTCCAGCACCACCTCCATGCGAGAGCGGTTCCAGCGGGCGATCAGATCCAGGAGCCGATGCATGAACTCGGGCCGATCGTAGATGGCGAAGACCATCTCCTCTAGCCCGAACACCCACCCGATCAGGTCGGCCCCTACGCCCCAGCCACCCGCCAGGAGCAGGTCGTGCTCCCGAGCCAGGTCGATGGTGGCCTGGGACTCGGCCCGAAAGCGGGCGATCTCGCTCCCGGTGGGGGGCACTAGCAGGCACCGCAACGCCGCCAGGTCCTCGGGCCCCTGAACCGGGAAGCGGCGGGAGCGCGGGGTCAGGTAGTCGTCCAGGAAGGTGACGTGGTCGCCCCAGGGCCAGTCGTCGGTGCGGCGCACTTCGGCACGAAGAGTGCCCGCCGGGGTACGGTACTCCTTGACCAGCACCGGCACCGCTTCATCGCTAGGGTGCTCAACCCACTCCTCGATCCTGACCGAGGGATGATGGCTCACGGGCAGCCCGTGCAGGTTGACGTAATCGTGGGCGACTACTGGCGGTCGGGGAGGGATCTGGGCGTAGGCGTCCAGCCCCATCTCTACTTGTCGTCGAACGAAGTCGTTGTAGTCGGTACTCACGTCTCGCAGAGCGTTGTAGAGCATGAAGCTACAGGGGACGTGATCTGGCTCCTGGCGGTCCAACGCTGCCAGCATGCGCTGGCGTGAGGTCATGGCGGGCATGGCTTGGCTCCTTCTGCACGACGGGGATCAGGACGCCGATGGCGCAGCCCCGGCCGTTGCTCGGCCGGGTGAGGTGTCCTTACGACCAGGGGCATCTGGCTGTCACCGGCCTTCTACTACCGGGTACGATGCAGGCATAGCCTGGGCCTCGTCCGGAGGTCCTGGGCGGCTTTGCCACGGCGAACCGCCGCATCGCCCGGTCGGCTAGGCGTCGGTACCGTGCTCTCGCCGCCGGACCCAGCGCACAGGCTGCCGCTCGGGCGGCTTCGGCCGCTTCTTCTGGCGCCAGACATGGGGGGTGCGCCTCCTGTTCTGGGTGAGGACTGTGTCGCCATCGCCTGCGCGGGCCAGGAGACATTACCGCGGGGGAGGCTTGCTGTCAATGCGCTAGGGCCAGGGGGGCGGCGACCCTAGCGCGAGAGGGGACAGTGGATCAGTAGCCTGGCGGTGGCTTTTGTATCCGACCCTATGCGGCCTCCGGTCCCACCCACTGGTTGCGGTACAGGTCGCGGTAGATGGGGCTGGATTCCAGCAGTTCCTCGTGGCTGCCCTCGGCCACCACCCGCCCCTGATCCATGACGTAGATTCGCGCTGCCCGTCTGAGGGTGCTGAAGCGGTGGGCGATGAGCAGGGCCGTGCGACCTCGCAGTAGCTCCGCCATACCTGCCTGAATGAGGCTCTCGGTGTGAGCGTCCACGTGGGAGGTGGCTTCGTCCAGGATCAGGACTCTGGGGTCAGCCAGCATGGCCCGAGCCAGGGCCACCAGCTGCCTCTGGCCCCCGGAGAGCCGCACCCCGCCCTCGCCCACCGGGGTCTCGTACCCTCGGGGCAGCCGGGAGATGAACTGGTGCGCCTGGGCCTGGCGGGCGGCCGCTTCCACCTGCTCGTCGCTGGCGTCGGGCCGGGCGTAGCGGATGTTGTCGGCAATGGTGCCATCGAAGAGGAAGATGTCCTGAGGCACCACGGCGATGAGCCGGCGCAGGTCGGCGAAGGCGATATGCCGCACGTCCACTCCGTCCAGCAGGATGCGGCCCTCGTCCACGTCGTAGAGGCGGGTGAGCAGGTTGACCACCGTGGTCTTGCCGGCGCCCGTGGGCCCCACGAGGGCCACCACCTCGCCCGGCTCGATGGTGAGGCTGAGATCCTCGATTATCCTCTCGCCGCCGTAACCGAAGGAGACGTGCTCCAGCTCGATGCCCCCCCGAAAGCCGCCCTCTGGCCGGCACGGGAGCTCTGGCTCAGCGACCGCCACTGGGCGGCTCAGGTAGTCGGCGATGCGGTCTAGAGAAGCGGCCGCTGCCTGGAAGGTATTGTACACCAGGCTCAGCTCCCGCAGAGGGCTGAAGAAGCGGCGCACGTACCCCAGGGCAGCCATCAGCAGGCCGATAGTGATGGCGCCAGAGGCCACCTGCACTCCGCCGTAGCCCAGCACCAGGGCGGTGCCCAGGCTGCCGGTAATGGTCATGGTAGGGAAGAGGGCAGCGAAGAGGAGGCTGGCCCGGAGGTTGGCCCGCAGGTTGCGCAGGCTCAGGTCCTCGAACTGCTCTACGGTAAAGGACTCGCGGGAGAGAGACTGCGTCACCCGCATACCGGAGACGCCCTGCTCCACGCCGGTGTTAACGGCCGCTATCTCTTGCTGCACCTGGCGGTAGGCCCGGCGCATCTGCTTGCCCAGGTAGCCCATGCTCAGCACCACGGCCGGGATTACCAGGAAGCTCACCAGGGCCAGCTTCACATCTAGCAGAAGCATCACCACCACTATACCGAGCAGGCTGAGGACGTCTGTCACCGAGTTGAGGAAGCTGGTGGACGCGGCCTCTGCCAGGGCATTGACGTCGTTGGTCAGCCGGGACATGACCTGGCCTACCTGCTCTCCTCGGTGGAACTGCAGGGACTGATGCAGTACCCGGTGGAACAGATCCCGCCGCAGATCGTATATGACGCCCTGGCCCACCTGGCTGGATAGGTATCCCTGCCAGTAGGCGGCCAGCCACTGGATGCCGCTGACAACTAGGTAGAGAAGAGCGATCAGGGTCAGTCCCCATAGGTCTCCGGGGACGATGTAGGCGTCTATGGCCACCTTAGTGAGGTAGGGCGCCAGTAGAGTGGCGGCGGTGACCACGAGCATGGCCAGGAGCGCCAACGCCAGCTTGGCTCGATGAGGCCGCACGTACTCCCACAGCAACCCCAGGGCACCCGGGCTGAGTTGCGAGAGGCTGAAGCTCTCCTCTTCTGTCTGCAGCCGCCCCAGGAATCCGCCGCGAATGGTCATGGCCGCACCTCCTCCGGCCTCTCTGTCGGGACTTCGCCCCGCAACTGAAGTCGCACCAGCTCGCTGTAGGGGCCGCCAGCGGCCAGCAGCGCCTCGTGAGCGGACCGTCCGTCCCCGGTCTCGGCCCGCTCCACGATGCGACCGTCCTCTAGCAGCAGTATCTGATCCGCCCGCTGCACGGTCCAGAGGCGATGGGCAATGACGAAGGTAGTGCGACCACGGCGCGCCTCGTCCAGCGCCTGCTGCATCTGCATCTCGGTGGCGGCATCTACGCTGGAGGTAGGCTCGTCGAAGATCAGTATGGGGGAATCCTTGAGGAGCACCCGAGCCAGGGCCAGGCGCTGCTTCTGCCCGCCGGAAAGCCGCACTCCTCGCTCACCCACAGGAGTGTCGTAACCCATGGGCAGGGAGGCGATGAACTGGTGCAGTTGCACCGCCCGAGCCGCCTTCTCGATGTCCGCCTGGCTGGCGTGGGGGTTGCCGTAGGCGATGTTCTCCCTGATGGAGGCGTCGAAGATGAAGACGTCCTGCATGGCTACGCCAACGGCATCGCGCAAGCTCTTGAGCGTGACCGAGCGCACATCGTGGCCATCTATGGTCACCGAGCCTTCCTGTACGTCGTAGAAGCGGGGGATCAGGTGCACCAAGGTGGTCTTGCCCGCGCCCGATGGCCCCACCAGGGCAATCATCTGCCCCGGCTTCGCTTCCAGGCTTACCCCGTCCAGCGCCCTTTGCTCCCCGTCGTAAGTGAAGGAGACCTTCTGGAAGCGGACATGCCCCTGGGGCCTGGGCAGAGGATAGGCATCAGGGGCGTCCCTGATCTCGGGCTCGGTGTCCAGCACCTCGAAGACCCGCTCCGCCGCGGCCACCGCCTGGAGGCTAGCGGCCAACATCATGCCCGTCTGGCGGATGGGCCGGAAGAGCATGGCAATGTAGCTGGTGAAGCCCACCAGCATGCCCAGGGAGATGGTGCCGCCGATCACCTCCCGGCCGCCGTACCAAAGAACGGCGCCGGTGAAGGCCCCCAGAAGCATCTCCGTATAGGGCATCCAAAAGGAGGTGATTCTGGCGGCCTGTACGTTGGCTTGACGGTAGGCTCGGCTCTGGGCCTCGGCCTTGCGGGCCTCGAAGGCCTCGCCGCCGAAGAGCTTCACCACCTGGATGCCGACGAGGCTCTCTCGCAGGGTAGCGGTGAGGGCGGCCAGGGCGCGTCGGGTTGTGGCGAAGGCAGGGCGTACCTTGCGGGCGTACACCCAGATGCCGTGGGCCATGAGGGGGATCATGAGCAGGTAGAGCAGAGCCAGCCGCCAGCTCCAGAGGCCCATTATCACCAGTATCCCCAGAATGGTGAGAATGTTGGTCACCACGATCACGCTGGAGCGGCTGAAGAACTGGCTGAGGGCGTCGACGTCAGCTGTGACGCGCGACATCAGGTCGCCGGTGCGGGCCCGGTCGTAGAAGGAGAAGGACAGCCGGCTCAGATGCTCGAAAACGGAGTTGCGGATGCCGAAGATGATGCGCTGCCCGGTGTAGGCCATGAGGTAGAGGCGCAGGAAGTCCAGCAGGCCCTGTACCAGGGAGACGCCCACGATGGCCGCGGCGGCCAGCCATATCTCCCGTGCTACTCCGGTGGGGATGACCGTGTCTATGGCGTAGCGAATGATCCAGGGCGGGGCCAACTCCATGGCGGTGGAGGCCGAGAGGGCCAAGAGCACCCCGGCGATGAGGAGGGCGTGAGGCCGCATGTAGCCCAGCAGCCGCTGCACGACGGGCCAGGCCCGGCCCTGCGGCTGGCCTCGGCCGGCCCCAGGGCCGGGCCCGCCCCCTTGACCCCGACCGCCCACGCGGGGCGCGCTCAGTGGTGAGTCCGCAGCTCTTGGAGACTGGGGGCTCGTCTGCATCCTGCGGTTCCGCCCCCTGCCAGCGTCGTCTCTCATCGTGGTTCCTCCAGTTGTCGGAGCAGCATCCGCCAGGCACCCAGGCAGAGCGCGGCGCAGAAGGCCAGCGTCAACGCCCAGTCCAGCGCTAGGGGCAAGGCCGCGGGGCCCCCGAGGGCGTGTCGCAGGGCGTCCACCACGTAGGTGAGGGGCAGGAGGTAGGCGACCCCCTGAAGTAGGCCGGGCATAGCGGCCAGGGGGGCGAACACTCCGGAGAGGAAGAGCATGGGAAAGCGGAAGTAGTTGGCCAGCGTCATGGCGTCGAAGACCTCGCGCACGGCGACGGACACGAAGGCGCCCAGCAGCGAGAAGGCCACAGCCCCCAAGACCAGGGTCACCAGGAGAGAGAGCACGCGCGAGAGGGAAATGGCCGTCGGCCCGGCAAAGGGGAGAGATGCCAGTGAGACCAGCGTTCCCATCGCCAGGGCGAAGATGCCGCCGCTGGCTACCTTGCCCAGCAGGATGGCCGCCGGGGCCACCGGGGCCATGGCCAGGCGCTCCAGGGCGCCGGTGCGCTTCTCGAAGGTGATGACCACGGCCTCCATGGAGGTGGCGCCAAAGAGGAGGGTGATGCCGATGAGGCCGGGGATGACCTGACCGATGTCGGTGGGGTTACGGAGGTAGAAGGCCAGGACCATGGCCGCGGGGAACATCAGTCCCCAGCTGATCAGGGGTGGCTTGAGGCTGTAGGCCCGCAGGTCCTTGCGGCAGATGTACCAGGCCCGCCCCAGCTGCTCCTTCATTGGTTCCTCCTGCTGCCCTTCTCCTGCAGCATGGTGGTCAGGTCCAACCCAGTGATGTGGACGAAGGCGTCCTCCAGCGAGGGCACCTCCAGGTGGACGTCCTCCACCTGCACCGGCTCACCGGCCAGGGCTTCCCCCAGGACAATCACAGCTCGGGCAGGTTCGGGGCTGGAGATGCGCACCTCGGCCGTCCCGCCCTCGATCAGGCGCACGCCAGGATGGCGGCGGAGCTTTTCCAGCACCCCGTCTGCCGGCCCGGCGAAGGTCACCTTGAGCGAGGGCTGCTGCCCGGCCAGGCGACGCAGGGCCTCGGGCGTGTCCAAGGCCCGGATCTGCCCCTGCACCAGGATGGCGACGCGATGGCAGAGCTCCTGGGCCTCGTGGATGAGGTGCGTGGTGAGGAATACGGTGGTGCCGCCCTCGTTCAAGCGACGAATGGTCTGACGCAGACCTCGGGCGGCCATCACATCCAGGCCGGTGGTGGGCTCGTCCAGGAACAGGACCTGGGGGCGGTGCACCAAGGCGGCGGCGATGGCCAGCCGGCGCCTCATGCCCCGCGAGTAGGAGGCGAACCGCCGGCCGGCCGCCTCCTCCAGGCCGAACTCCTGCAGCAGCTCTTCTGCTCTGGGACGCCAGCGCGAGCGGGGCAGGCCATAGAGCTGGGCCATGAAGATCAGGTTGTCGCGACCGGTCAGCTCGTCGTAGAGGTTGGAGCGCTCGGGCACCACCCCTACAGCGGCCTTGAGGCGCACCCGGTCGCTCACTGCGTCGTGCCCTGCCACCCGAGCCCAGCCCGAGGTAGGGCGCAACAGGCCAGTGAGCATGCGGATGGTGGTGGTCTTCCCGGCACCGTTGGGGCCCAGGAAGCCGAAGACCTCCCCAGTGGCCACGGCGAAGGAGATGCCATCCACGGCGCGGACAGCGCTGTGTCTGCCGTTCGGGCCGCCATAGACGCGGGTGAGCCCGCTGGCCTCGATGGCCGGCGGCTGGTCAACATGGCTTGTCACGGTGGAGCCTCCTCGGAAATGGGTGCTTCCTCGCCAGGCGCGGGCGAACGGGCCAACCGGAGCAGACTCCCGTCAAGTACAGCCGGGCGGGGGCGACACCGCTGGCACACAGGGCAAGGCCTTTTCCCTGCCACAGCAACCGGCGGGGGGCACACGCGGCGAACTGAGCCCGCGCCAGGGCCGGAGCAAGCGCATCGGGGAAGAAGATGCAATCCATAAGCGACCGCTTATGGAATCTAGCACCAGTGGCGGAGCCGGGCAAGAGTGCCCGGGTCGCGCCCTACCTCATCGTCTGGGGCAAGTAGGCCCTCAGGCCGGGCATTGCCGATACTGCCGCGGAACGCGCTCCCGTGCGTCCAGCCAGGTCTATGGCTGCGACGGCGAAGTGATAGGGCTTGAGGTTCTCCAGCCCGGTGACGGTGTGGCAGGCGGTGGAGGCGGGCACGTCCACCCACTGGTTCAAGGCGTCGGCGGCAGTGTCCCAGTAGATCCGGTAGGTCCACACGTCATCGTCGGAGCAAGGCTGCCAGGTTAGGAGGACTTGCCCATCTGCAGGGTGGGCAGCCAGACCCACAGGAGTGCAGGGCCCGGTCTGGTCGCTGACGCTCACCGCCGTCTCCCGGCTGGCGAGGAGCGTTCCCGTGGTGGCGTCGTGGAGCTGCAGCTCGATTCCCACCCTCTTGCCCTCCAGCGAGGCCCCGAACTGGTCCAGGGGGAAGGACCAGGTCTGGCTGCTGGCTCCGGTGGGGAGGGACAGGGCCTCGGCCAAGGTGCTCTCGCCCAGGGCGCCGCCGGTGCGGGCGTTGTACAGCCGCGCCGCCGCCCTGATCGTCCGGGCGGTGCCGCTGTTGGTGACCTCTGCCGTCAGGGTGGCGCTCTCGGACGCGGCGTAGGAGCCTTTGTCGGTGGCCAGCGCGGCAACGAACACGCCGGTGTCGGGCAGGTTGTAGGTGATGTTGGCCACTACCTGCCACCGAGAGCCATCGTAATGTAGGATGTTGCCCCCGCTCCCCACCGCCCAGCCATCGCTCGGGCTCAGCATCTGGACGTCGTGCAGGGTGTGCAGATCAGGGAGGGCCAGGCCCGTCACCCTCAGCTGTTGCCACCGATTGCCCTGCAGGTGGAAGATGGAGGTGCCGGTCCCCACGGCCCAACCGTCGGAGGTGGAGAGCATGTCTAGCCCGTGCAGCCGCACCTTGCTGACCGTGGACAGTTCAGGGTTCACGTTGGCCACGGATTCCGCTACGCTCCAGGCACCGTTGGCGTAGTGCAGTATCTGGCCTTCCTGGCCCACCGCCCAGCCTTCGTTGGCGGAGAGCATGTCGACAGCGTGGAGATCATAGACGGTGGGGCTGGCCACTCGGGTCCAGGTCCCGATGTTGTGCCCCATGCCTACCTGGTAATGGAGGATGGTACCGCCGCTACCCACGGCCCAGGCTTGGGTAGAAGAGACGACCGCTAGGTCGTAGAGGCGGTTGCTCACGTGTTCCGCCGCTTGGAAGGGCTGCCAGACACCCTCGATCTCCCCGTAGGAGATGGTGAAGTTGGCGTAGGCGAGGTCTTCGTCCTGCCATTTGAGCCGGTCCACATAGGAGTAGACGAAGTCGCCCACAGCCACGTTGACGGTGGCGGAGAGGGTGTTGCTCTGGAACTCAGCTGAGCCATGAAGGACGAATGCCGGCCCCGCCACCGTAGCCGCGTTGTGACGGATGTAGAGATCTATGCCATCGTTGCAGCCGGCGCACCATGATGGGTACTCGGTTCTGGTGGAGACTGCCGTCATGGTAGCGGTGATGTTGACGGCGCCGGCGCGCGGGGCCTGCCAGCCGATGGCAACGTTGGCGTGCTCTCCTGGCTGCACCACCACGGCACCGTCCTTGCCCTGGATATAGAGGTAGCGCGGGCTGTCGCTCCCGCCCGCCTGGGGGCTCCAGCAGTTGCCCACGTAGCCCAGGGGATTCACGTAGGGGTCCCAGACCAGCGGTAGGAAGGAGCCGGCGTACTCCCGGTAATGGTACCACTGGTTCTGGCCCTGGACGGAGGAGAAGTCCTCAGGTAGGCTCCAGGTGTCACGATCGCCCTGAGCTTCGATGGGTGCACCGACGGTGAGGAGTAGAGAGGTGAGGAG
Source organism: Anaerolineae bacterium (assembly GCA_013178015.1). Classification (NCBI taxonomy): domain Bacteria; kingdom Bacillati; phylum Chloroflexota; class Anaerolineae; species Anaerolineae bacterium. Next base: position 1,836 of record JABLXR010000017.1, on the reverse strand, counting down.
AACCCAGCCCAGGCCGATGTTCGCTCGTCTCATCAACGACCTCCGGGAGTAGATGTCTCGCGTCGCAACCAGAACCGACATGTACCCGGCTGTGTTTGTGAAGTGCGGCGCTAGGGTACGGCGGGCGAGCCTTTCTGGCAGGCGGACTGCTGCCCAGGGCGGAACGCCTGAGACGATCGCTGCGTCTTACGTGCGTAAGGTGGTCATGACCCGCCGACTGCTACGGAGGACTGGTGAGACGGAATGGCTGCCCAGTCGCCGCGGTTCGGGGTCGTCATGGAATTCGATGAAGGGAGGCACACCATGACCTTAGCGTCCCGCAAGACGGCCGTTCTGCTGATCGCCATGCTGTCGTTCCTGCTCTTGGCCTGTGCCAGCGTTCCAGGCGGGGTGATGCAGAGGTCGCAGGGCGAGAGCTACCCCGTAGCGCCACTGCCGGTGTCGGAGGGCGGCCCGCCCCGAGCCCTGGTTCCGCCCAACGACCAGCCCTATGCCGATACCTTCTTCGAGAACTACGGCGTCAACCCCTTCATAGACACCGAGGACGACCATCTCTCCACCTTCGCCCTGGACGTAGACACGGGCTCCTACACTATCGTGCGCAGCTACGTGCAGCAGGGCAACCTGCCGCCCAAAGACGCCGTCCGGGTGGAGGAGTTCGTCAACTACTTCCGCCAAGACTACGACTACCCTGCCGCAGGAGATGCCTTTGCCATCTACGTGGACGGCGCTCCCACACCCTTCTCCCAGACTGAGCGCTACGAGATGATACGGGTGGGCATTCAGGGTTACGCCGTGCCCCCCGAGGAGCGCCAGGACGTCGCCCTGACCTTCGTCATCGACGTCTCCGGCTCCATGGACATGGAGAACCGATTGGCGCTGGTGAAGCGGTCCTTGCAGCTGCTGGTGAGCCAGCTTCGCCCCACCGACTCGGTGGGCATCGTGGTCTACGGCACCGATGCCCGAGTGGTGCTGGAGCCGACCAGCGGCGAAGACCGGGACCTGATCCTGAAAGCGATCGCGCGGCTTCAGCCCGAAGGGGCCACCAACGCCGAAGCGGGCCTGCGGCTCGGCTATCAGATGGCAGCCCAGTCCCTGCGCCCGGACGCCATCAACCGGGTCATCCTCTGCTCCGACGGAGTGGCCAACGTGGGGCAGACTGGCCCTGAGTCCATCCTCAAGGAGATAGCGGAGTACGCCGCCGAAGGCATCACCCTCACCACTGTCGGGTTCGGCATGGAGAACTACAACGACGTGCTCATGGAGCAGTTGGCGGATAAGGGCGATGGCTTCTACGCCTACGTGGACACCTTCAACGAGGCTCGCCGGCTGTTCCTGGATAACCTCACCAGCACCTTGCAGGTCATCGCCAGAGACGCCAAAGTGCAGGTGGACTTCAACCCCGAGGTAGTGGCTCGCTACCGGCTGGTCGGCTTCGAGAACCGGGCCATCAAGGACGAGGAGTTCCGCGACGACACGGTGGACGCAGGGGAGATCGGTGCCGGGCACAGCGTCACCGCCCTATACGAGATCAAGCGACACCCCGAGGCGGAGGGGACCATCGCCACCGTCTACTTGCGCTGGGCCGATCCGCAGAGCGGCGAGGTCACCGAGTTGAGTCGGGAGTTCGCCAGCGAAGGGATGGCTCAGTCTTTCGACGCTGCCTCACCCCGCTTCCAGTGGAGCGTGATCGTGGCCGAGTTCGCCGAGATCCTGAGGGAGAGCTACTGGGCCCAGGACAGCAGCCTGTCCGCGGTGCTGGAGGAGGCGCAGCGCGTCAGTCCTCTCCTCCCTGAGGACCCGGACGTGGTGGAGATGGTGGAGTTGCTCAAGTCG